>JAYEMX010000065.1:0-2280 GCA_034718535.1 Patescibacteria group bacterium
AATTAAATTAGATACAGAAAGTGACTTTTTTGCAATTGAATTTATGGCAGATGAAGTTACTGAAGATGGTTTTAGTCCACAAATAAAAATAGAACCAGTGGTTGAAGATCTCAGGGTTGCATATGAAAATGGTGAAACGAAACTCATAAGTCAGACTGATAATATTTATTATTGGGAAACTAATTCTAAGCAGTGGGTAAAAGCAAATGGTCAGGGTTTGATATTAGAACAAGGCATGAAAATCACCTTGGGTGATTGGATGTTTAATCAACCTAGCGAAGAGTCACGAAATAACCCAATAGTACCGATATTTACTGTAGTGAAAGATAAAAATGGTGGTGGTTATCTTTACAGAGAAGGGGGAATGTTGGATCAGATTTTATCACTTGGTGAAGTTAAGGAAGTTGGTGGATTTAAAACATGGCACAATATAGTAAATAGAGGTAGGATTTGGCTAGCAGAGCTTTTAGTTAAAAATAGAGACTTGAGTAAAAGAAGTGACTTGGTTAAAACTTTAATTGATTTAGGTTATCCAATAGGGCAAATAGATTTGGATATAGTTAATAAAATAGCAGTTAATCAAGTGTTTGATAAAGGTTATGATGACACTTTTGAAACAAGACAGAATTATTCTGTAGAAAAGTTGTTTGGTAATCGTCAAGTAACTAGTTTTAAACTATGGTTTGATGAAGATAAACCAGTTAAACCTTATTTATCATACAGTGATGAGATTTGGCAAGAATTAGATGAGGGCCAAGTGGTTAAGGGTAGTTGCTTGCTAGATGGTAATGCTACTACCTTTTTAGCTAGACGCGAAAATGGTCAGATCGAGATTGTTGTAATTGAGGGCGAAGAATTTACTGAATCTGAACAAGTTGTGGAGATGGATAAAAAGCAGAAGAAAGAAGTTGAGATGGATGAAGTGTTTGTGGATGGTAAATGGGTTGAAGAACATCCTAAAATTGGCACTCATTTTAGTCATGGATCGCAAGGAGAAATATATTTGAGTAAGGATGGTGAAGAAGTGATAAAAATATTCAATCCACACATGGATGCAAAAAACAAAGAATATGCAAAAAGACAAATCGAAATATATAAAAAATCAGATGGAGCTAATGGCTTAATTTCAAAATACTTAGGTGAGATTTATAATGCAAAAGGCCAGTTAATTGGTTGGAGACAAGAATACATTTCAAGTGCACAAAATCTTGGGGATTTTTCCAAACAAGGAGGTAGGCTTAGTTATACAGAATCAATTAAGGCCTTGGTAGATTTAATCTCTTTATTTGAAATTACCGATTATGCCCATTCAGATTTATACGATATTGCTTTTAGCTCCAATCTTCATATAGTTCCTTCTGGAGAATCACAGACTAAACATAGAGTAGTTTTTATGGATTATGCGGGCTATATATTATCAAATACTACGAAGGAAGAGCAAAAACAATTACTAATTAATGAATTGAACTATTTGTTTAAGAGGCTTTTTGGTGTGGAAGGAAAAGCTTATGTAGATGAAGAAGCGCTTGGTAAAAAACAAGAAGTAATTAAACTTTTACTAGACAAAGATCCTCTTCTAGCAATAAAACAATATTATCAGAAAATTAAAAAATTAGAAAAGGTGGAGGAAGCTGGGAAAGAAATAGTTGTTTCGGGAGCAAAATGGAAAAAGAACCTAAAGATTAATAGATTGACGGGTGGGATTGGTGGACTTAGGCGATATATACCGAGGATACCATTTTTGCAGGCTAATATTGTCCAGTTATACTTTGACACAGATAAGAATATTGTAGGAGTTGAGAAAGTATCGTTTTTTGGCAAGGTAACGATTAATGATCAAGAAATAAAGAGGAAAGTAAAAATTGCTTTAGTTGATGGAGATAAACTTAGTTTGATTGGTGGTTTGAAGGAAAAAGAAACCAAGTTTGAAGTAAGAGTTGATATCGATAAAAGCATGTTGTCAATATTTAATCTAAAAAATAATAAGCCAATTAAATGTGGAGTAGCTACGTATCTTTGGCTTTCATCACCGGAGATGAAGGTGATGGAAATGGAGGAGGAGGAAAAACCAGAGGGTTTTGAAATAATGGATAGATCTTCATTACCTGAATTACCTGAAGACGATTGGCTAGAAGAAATAGGAAGATTGGTTAAGGAAGAAGAGGTAAGTCAAGAACCAAAGTTAATTGGTTTGCCGGAGGGTGTGGGGGAGGATCAATATGAGTTCTTGAGAGGAATTGTAGATGGTGCTGTGAGCGATGGAGGGGTAATAATATTGTT
>JAYEMX010000066.1:0-2266 GCA_034718535.1 Patescibacteria group bacterium
GTAATTGTTGAGGATGAAGCTTATTTCATATCCCCTTCGCTTTTTGCCTGCATCGCTTGTCAAGTAAATATCCTTTGAGAATAACTTAGGAGGTAGAATAGACTTCTAAATTCCCTCAATAACATCAATTAGTTTGGTGTAGAAGATCCTATCCCTAATTAATGGAACAACTTCCTTTGGCAGACTATGTATGTGTTTTGAATACTCCTTATTCTTGAGAGAGACCTCTATTCCCTTTACCACATCAGGAATTATTTCTTTATCACCAAAAACATGATTTATTTTTTGCTTACAGGTCTCAATATCCAAATCCTTGTTTGTTTTCACCATCATACCGAGGTCATACAAGTCCTTGAACGCTTTTCTGTTCCTGAACGCCATTAGTTTATCGGCGAATAAATCGCCCACGGACAAACACTTGAATTGCAATCCTTTTTTGTATTCCGGGTATTTCTGTATCTTCAACGTAATATCTTTTAGTTCCCACTTTGGAGCAGGTAGCTGATGCTTTATATTTACCTGAACCAGTATGTGATTGAAAAACGCCTATTAAATATTTCTTTTGGCGTAAATCGTCCATGTAAACAAACTTCATAATCCTTGACCCGATCTTCGTCATAAATACCCTTATGAAAGTCAAAGTGCCTGAAATTTCATCATAATCGCGTGGATAAAATTTCCCATAAACTAAATCCTCTGAACTTCTCTTTTTATATTTTGTCTCAGATGCCGGAGTTGACAAATCCTCTTTCTCCAATCTCTCATTTAGTTCCCTGAATTTACTTAGAATAAACTCCTTTGTCCTATCTTTAATTTCTATGTTAAAGTCAAGATCTATTGAAAACCTCTGGTAATCAAATGGTAGGAGAGATTGGACGCATGTTCCATCTTTAAAGAATAAATCTAAATCGGAGAACTCTTTTAGAATATTCAAGGTATCATATTCCCATATCTGTTTTTCAAAATCTTTTGGGTTAACCCCCTCTCCTTCAGAGTAATCTCGTATTTTCGCCCCATTAAAAACTTCCTCACTCCAGAACAACGAACTAATATCCCCTAACATTTCTCTCCGCTTCCTTTATAGCATTTAAAATATTATCCGGTATGTTTTTATCCCCTTCAAGATACGTCTTCAAGTAAACCAGAATAGGCTTTCTCTGACATAAGTCCTTAAACTTCTCTTCTGTGAGATTTAAATCAAGAGCCCTTAGCGTGTATTCAAATAACTCCTTATCTGGTAGATCAACCTCCTCCAGAATGATCTCCATGCCCGGTAAATTCAAATCACCTTGAAATTTCAACCTTCTGGGATTATGCGCAGCTTTTCTTAAAACTATGACATCTCCAACCACCAAAGCATCTGTTATTATATTATTTTTATTACACTGTTTGGGAATCGCGTCCGGTAAAATTGTCGCATATCTATTTAAATTTTCAACTAATTTATCAGCCAGTTCATTATATTTACTTTTAGGCAGAGCGAGTTCTATTCTCCTCTGATACATTGCATGATCCGTTAGATTATGTAGGAATAAGGCGGTTTCTCCAGTTATATAATAATTCCTTTTAAGAAGCTTATCTATTTCATGGAGTAGGTCAGTTTTTTTCTTTCTCCCATATTCTTTGTTATACCTGAACAACTGTTCCCTTCCTTCCCCCGGCTTCCAAAAAACCACCCCTTTGCCTGCTAAAGTCCAGCATATCCTTTCTGTTTTGGTATATGTGATTCTGAGAGCTTTGGCTATCTCACCTAAACTAATCCACCCTTCAAAATGCTTGAAAGCATTTACTATTTCCTCATCTATTTTTACAGTAAGGACTTCCATGGTATTTTTTTATATGTTTTCCTATTTATTTTTACATATTTATATAATTAACGATTTTCGTTAATTCTATATAAATGTGATAGCATGGTGGGAGATATATTGTAGTACAGATGCAATATGGATACACCAGCATTAATCAAAGTTTGATTACACCACCAGTATCAATTTTTTCAACTTCTATTGATGGCGTGATTGATAGAGGACTCATTGTTTTGCAGTACATTGTGAGGCCGTCTCTTACGATGAAGTATAAATGATACTTCTTCAATTTCCCAAGTACACCATGTATAACAGTTGTTTTGGAATCTATCAGGGGTATAAATTTATCGGGATCCATTTCGACAAGTAGTCCGCCTACCAATACTCTTCTTGCATAGGTTGCATAGATAGCCGCTACTCCAGCCATATTTCTCACCTCTTTAGATTGTTTATGTATCCTA
>JAYEMX010000067.1:0-2246 GCA_034718535.1 Patescibacteria group bacterium
TTTTTAACTTCAACAAAATAAAAGCTAAATCAATTATTGGCTCGGAGTTTATCAAGTATAAAAAACTTTTATCTAAAAAAGATGTTTTTTTAATGTTATCTCAAAGTGGTGAAACTATTGATGTGGTCGAAGCCGTAAACTTGGCCAAATCTAAAAAAATGAAAGTCATATGTTTGACTAATGTACTTGGTTCGACTCTTTATAGAAAATCAGACCACCAAATTTTACTTCAAGCCGGTCAAGAAGTAGCTGTTGCCTCCACTAAAGCTTTTACCGCTAAATTAGCCATCTTAATTCAACTTGCTTATTTAAAAACCAATAACTTAAAGCTGGGTCAAAAATTAATCAGCCAATCAGCCAAAGCAATTTTAAAAATACTTAAACCTTCATACCAAAAAAAACTGATAAATCTAGCTAAAAAATTAAAAGATCAAGATCACATGTTTGTTATCGGAAAACAGTTATCTTATCCGATAGCCATGGAAACTGCTTTAAAAATTAAGGAAGTTAGCTACATTCATGCTGAGGCGCAAGCCGGTGGTGAACTAAAACACGGGCCAATTGCTTTAATAGATCAAGGCACTCCTTGTATTGTTATTGCTCCCTTGGATGAAACTTTTATAGATATAATCTCTGCCTCTCATGAGTTAAAAGCCAGAGGTGGCTTTATTATTGGTATTTCGCCAAAAAATAACCCAGTTTTTAATGTTCACCTAAAAGTTCAAGATCTTAAACAAGCCACCGCTATTCTTAACACGGTTATTGCTCAATCTTTAGCCTATTATCTGGCTATTGCCAGAGGACTTGATCCGGACAAACCCAGAAATCTGGCCAAATCCGTCACCGTTAAATAAATCGACACTTCAGGGTTTATCCTTGAAGTGTCATAGAATAGATATTTTATATATGTTATTATTTTAAATATGAAAACATTAAAAGGAACTCAAACCGAAAAAAATTTATTAAAATCTTTTGCTGGAGAATCTCAAGCCAGAATGAGATATGATTATTTTTCCAAGCAAGCCAAAAAAGACGGCTTGGAACAAATCTCCGCTATTTTTGCAGAAACAGCTTTAAACGAAAAAGAACATGCCAAAAGGTTTTTTAAATTTTTAGAAGGAAGGCATATTGAAATTACCGCCACTTATCCGGCTGGGAAAATAAGCACTACATTAGAAAATTTAAAAGCTGCCGCACAAGGAGAAAAAGAAGAATGGCTAGAATTATATCCCAAATTTGCCAAAACAGCTAAAAAAGAAGGTTTTACTGAGATAGCCACTGCTTTTAAAATGATAGCCAAAGCTGAAAAAGCCCATGAAGAAAGATACAAAAAACTATATAAAAACCTTGAATTGGGAAAAGTATTTAAAAGAAATAAAAAAATAATTTGGAAATGTAACAATTGTGGCTATTTACACGAAGGTAAATTTGCTCCCAAAAAATGTCCGGCTTGCTTACATCCGCAATCTTACTTTCAGATCAAAGAAACTAACTATTAGGTTTTCTTCTGGTACAATACACCAGTGATAAATAAACAAGCAAAAATTGTTGTTATTGGCGGAGGCACAGGTAGTTTTGTTCTTTTATCCGGCCTCAAGCAATACCCGGTTGATTTAACCGCTATTGTACCGGTTACCGACGATGGTGGCTCCACCGGTAGACTTCGAGATGAATTTGGCTTTTTACCCGTAGGGGACATGCGTCAGTGTTTAGCTGCTTTATCTCCTGAAAACGGCACTCTACGTCAACTGCTTTTGTATAGATTTAACAAAGGTAAAGGCTTAAAAGGTCATAATTTGGGCAATCTTATCTTAACTGCACTTGAAGACTTGGTTGGCTCAGAACCAGAGGCTATTCAAACAGCAGCTAAAATATTTAAATTAAAAGGCAGGGTTTTGCCTATTTCCCGCAAATTGGTTAAACTGGCGGCCACTTATTCAACCAATAAAACCATTATCTCTGAACACAAAATTGAAACTCACAAATTAAAAAAAGGTGAAACCATCAAAAAACTATATACTGTTCCTAAAGCTCTTATTAACCCCAAAGTCATTCAAGCTATAAACCAAGCCGATTTAATTGTCTTGGCCCCTGGTGATTTATATAATAGCATTATTGCCAATTTAATTATTTCTGGTACTAAAACAGCCATTAAAAAATCAAACGCTAAAATTGCTTTTATACTTAATTTAATGACTTTAAATTCTCAAACCCATCACTTTACTGCTGAAAACCATTTAAGCGAA
>JAYEMX010000068.1:0-2211 GCA_034718535.1 Patescibacteria group bacterium
CCACCATTGTTTGCTATTAGTGGCCACAGCTCCTAATAGACCTTTGAAAGTATTTAAAAATGATATCTCTTGTTGGTCTTCAACTATAAATTCATAAGCTCCGGAATTAACAAAATATTTAATTTCAATATCATTTTTTATCAAGTCTTCAAAAGTTATATAAGCGCTAATGTTTGAACTCACTATATCACCAACATTAGCCACTTGAGGATAATAAACACCATTAATTGTCCGGCCACCAGGCCGAACAATGGCTGTGTGACCATGACCATTTGGATTATAAGCTACTGCCACTACTACACTTCCAACCTCAGCTTGTCTTGGCGCTTCATCAGCAGAAATTTCCTGCCATCCAAAATCAGCTCCTGATCCATTAATCCAAACATTACTTAATTTTTCACCATCACCAGTCAACCAGTTATACATCCAATTAGCACTTGTTTGGCGCATCTCATACTCACCTGTTTCAAAATTATACTGAAGAGCATTACCTGGTATTGGAACATTACTTATTCTAGTAAAATCTTTAACAAAAATATTACAAAAAGTTCTTAGTCCATCCCCTATCTCTTCCGCCTGATACCTCATATTTTCAGGATCATCAAGGTTCAACCAATCAATCAAATCCACAATATCTCTGATATCATATGTTGGCAAGAATTGTTCGGGTATATCAAGATGCCATTCTCGTGTAGGAAATATTAACCCATTTTCAGATATTTCAACCTCCGGCGTCCCAGAATAAGGACAGCGCGTATCTATCTCATACTGAACTAAATCTTCAGATCCATTACCCCCTACTTCAAGGTTACTAACCTCTCTCTGCTTTTTTCTCTTATATTGTTCTCTTAATCGAGCTTGAGCAACTTCATCAGCGTCATAAGATCTAGCCACAGCTACACCATCTTTAAATGACACATCAAATTCTTCTTCAAATTCTTCTGGAGTTAACCATCTAGTTCTAATTTTACCATCCTCAGTAATCGAACCATCAGCATTTTTTAATCTATTAGCCCCTGTAACTAATATTCTCTGAACTTGACCTTCTTCATTGCTTTCAATTTTAATAACCTTAAATACATGGTTGGCGGCATTCTTATAAAGCACCACTAAATCTCCTTCTTCTAATTCTTCCGCTGACCCAATCATTCTTGCTATATAACCACCAAAACTCATTGACCTTATATCACCAGACTTAACTTGATCGCGAATAATTTCCTGAGCTTGATTTATATCACCAAATATTTCCATTGTTCCATCTATGCTTCCCAAAGCCATTGCATAAGCAACACACTGCAATTCTTGACCTTCCCCAAACATTAAATATTTAGCTTGAATTTGAGTTAATAAAACTCCATTATTTATAATAGTTTCTAAAAATTCACCTTCCCCCTTTGCAGTCAATTGAACTTTAATATAGCTAGCAAATCCTATACCAGAATCTTCATATCCAAGCTCTTCAGGTCCAATTTCTTGGAATTTATTAACAATTTCTTCAAGAATATAAGCTACTCTTTCTATCTCTGTTTGAACTACTGGCTGCTCTACCACCTCTTCCTTTTGAGTTTCTTCTTCTTGTTTATCTACTACTACTTCTTCAATCTCCTTGACAACTGTATCAATTTCAATTTCACCCACTTCTTTCACTTCCTGTACTTGTTCAACTATTACAGGTGGAGGTTGAATTTCCAATGTCGGTGTATCAATGTTTATTGAACCAATATAGGCACTTAATATTATCGGTAACACTTTTGGCAACAATGAAAAAACTGTTAAAAGAGATGTTCCTCTAAAGGTCCATCTTACAGCCTGTCTCGTTTTTACCTCTCGTGTTGTTTCTAACTCAACCACCTTTATTCGCCTCGATTTTTCTCCACCCAAGAAATACTCCACCTGATAACCCTGTTTTCGACTACCTGTCACTCTAGCAAACACTTTGTTTCTATCACTCTTATCTTCAATGCTTTTATGTCTGACTCCTATGCTCAACTCCACCCACGGTTTCTTCTTACTATTTCTAGGCAAAATAACTTTTCTACCATCAACTTTTATAGTCACTTTTTTAAAAGTAATATTAGAAAAACTAATCTCCGGTAACACCTCTTCAATAAATTTTTGTTCAACCTGCATTGCCACTAATTGCTTCAAGTTGTAATTACCAATATCCTTATCTTTAATTCCCAAACTACTAGCCAAATCACTTATTAATCT
>JAYEMX010000069.1:0-9696 GCA_034718535.1 Patescibacteria group bacterium
ATTGAAGTGTTGGGTGTAGATGGAGAATTAAATATTAGACAAGACTTAAATGTGGATGATTTGATGACAGCAATAGAAGGCCAGTTGGATAAAGAAATTGAAACAGGTGATGGTTTATTAGAAAATTTAAATACATTAATCTATTTGATTGACAAATTTGATAGAAGTTTGGAAAATGTTTTATCAGCTTTTAGTGGAAGTGGTGATAGGGGTAGGATGGGAATAGGTAGTGCTATTGCTGGCGGGTTAACAGGTATGAGTTTATCAGGATTAAGCCAAGGTGGTAAAGTTAGTGGAGCATTTAGTTTACTTGAGAAACTAGCTGGCCAAATAGCAGATAATTTAAAATTGGATCGTGCTACAGCAGAAGGAGTAGCCAAAGTTTTGCAGGCTGTGGTTGCAGATATTACAGATAAAGTAAAAAATGTTAGTGAGCAGGAGGTGTTATTAGCATTAATTAAAGCTAAACGGGTATTGGAATTACAGAAAATACAACAAAATTTAACTCAAAAAAATGCAGAATTAAGATTAGATGGTAAAAAAATAACAATTGAGGCTCAAAAAGAAATTTTAAAACGAGCCCAAGAACATATGAAGAGACAAAGTGGTGAATTAAAAGATGATTTAATTGAGGTAAGCACTGCATTTGATGAAACTCAAAAAATTATTGAAAGCATGTGTGTGGTTGAAACACAGGAATTAGAAGATCAAGTAAAAATTAATAAATGGCTGGAAACAATTTCTAAAGAGGGTGGGTTAACTGATGTGATTAATGTATTAGCTCGAAAATGTGATGATTGGGGATTATATGATACTGCTCAACAATTAAGAAGATTTGCTTTAAATAAAGATGGTGTAGTTGATGTGCAGTGGTTTAGAGATAATTTGTTTGTCTTACAAACCGAAGAGATTAAAGCTTTAAAAACTGATGATCAAGACCAAGAGACTAAAGATTGAGGGTTAAGAGTAAAAAGCTTGGGTGTGATATACTTTCAGGTATGAGTTTTAAGTATAAAAAGAAAGTTTTGGATAGTGGTTTAACAGTGATAACTGTGCCAATGGCGGCAGAGTCAGTGACAGTGTTATTATTGGTGAAAGTTGGCAGTAGAAATGAACAACCTTCAGTTAATGGTATTTCCCATTTTTTAGAACACATGGTGTTTAAAGGTACAGATAAATGGTCGGAGCCAACAGATGTTAATAAGGTGATTGAGTCAGTTGGTGGGGTAGTTAATGCTTTTACCGGTCGGGAATATACTGGTTTTTGGGTTAAGATTCCTAAAAAATATTTAAAATTAGGTTTGGAATTTGTTCATCAATTAGTGTTTAAATCTTTAATTCCGGGTTTGGAACTTGAAAAAGAGCGAGGGGTGATTTTAGAAGAGATTAAAATGTATCAAGATAATCCGATGGCTCAAGTGGTGAGAAAATATATGGGTCAAGTTTATCAAGGGACAGTGTTAGAACAAAGTGTGTTGGGTCCAGCAAAAAATATTAAAAAAATTAAACGACAAGATTTTTTTGATCATTTAAAAAAATGGTATGTGCCGACTAATATGGTGTTAGCGGTGGCGGGAGGTGGTAGCGATAAAACAGTTGCTTTAGCAGAGCAAATATTTATTAATAAGGCAGATAGTAAGATTAAATTTCAGGATAAATTAGATAAAAAATCTAATCAACAACAAGAAACTCAGGTGCAATTAATTAAAAAACCGATTCAGCAAGCCCATTTTTGTTTGGGATTACCAACATTTGAGCGAAGGAATAAACAACGTTATGCTCTAGGAATACTAAACACTGTCTTGGGAGCAAATATGAGTTCAAGGTTGTTTGAGCAAGTTAGAGAAAAAAGAGGTTTAGTTTATTATATTAAAAGTAGCACCAATAGTTTTTTAGATAGAGGTGATTTAGTAGTTCAAGCTGGTTGTGATGCTAATCGAGTGGATGAAGCTATAATGGTAGTTAGACAAGAGTTGGGTAAATTAAAACAGCAAGCTAGTCAAATTACTGAAGAAGAGCTAGTTAGAGCTAAACAGTATGTAAAAGGTATGTTGGCTTTGAGTTTAGAAAATAGTAAAATAGTGGCGAAAATGATTGGAAGGTCGTTGTTATTAGAAAATAAGGTTAGAGATGTTGAAGAGATAAGAACAAAAATAGATCAAGTTAGTCAACAAGATGTGGCCAAGGTGGCAAAACAAATCATTAAAGATCATAAGTTGAATTTAACAGTATTAGGTGATTTTGATGATCAAAATAGGTTTGAGAAGTTAGTAATTTAAGTTATAATAAATCATATGACATTAGAACAATCGGTAGTTTTAGTAAAACCAGATGGATTGCAAAGAGGATTGTTGGGAGAGATTATTCAGAGATTTGAGAAAAAAGGTTTAAAATTAGCGGGTTTAAAGATGATGAGGTTAACGGATAAGATTTTGGATGAATGGTATTCACATCATAAAAACAAAGGTTTTTTTGATGAGTTAAAGGATTTTATGAAATCTTCTCCAATTGTAGCCATGTTGTGGGAGGGGATTGAGGCGGTTGATGTGGTGAGAAAGTTGGTGGGAACGACTTTGGGTAGAGAGGCCGAGGCCGGATCGATTCGGGGAGATTTTTCAATGAGTCAGCAGTTAAATTTGATTCATGCTTCGGATGGAGTGGAAAATAGTCAAAGAGAGAAAAAGCTAATTTTCAAAAAAGAAGAGGAGTTTGATTGGGAAAGTGAAGCTATGTGTTTGTATTATTCACAAGAAGAAAGAGGCAAGTAGCAAGTAGTGCCCCCACCAGGAATCGAACCTGAATCGGAGGTTTAGGAAACCTCTGTTTTATCCATTAAACTATGAGAGCGTGCGTGAATATACTAGACATTATAGTATGACTAGGCTATTATTAATATGTGAAAAGAAAAGTCTTTGCTTATTATCCGATTATTATAGTGATGGTTTTGGTTGGTTTGATGATACCTACGGTAAAATATATAACTAATCCAAGTACTTTTTTTGACATTTTGAAGTTTGCTAGCGAAGATGTTAAATTAAATGAAATTTGGGCGGGTGTGTTTGGACCATTAAACTTTGATTATTATGATTTACCAGGTGGTTTGGGGACTAATTTAATTAGATCAAGAATTAATTGGGGAGATGTTGAGCGCGAAGAAAATAGTTATATATGGGATGATGAAGAAATAAGGATGATGGATCAATATGTAGAAAGTGGAAATCGAGTTGTGCCGGTGATTAAAATAAGGGGTGGAAAGCATGATTTTTGGGCAGTAGATAGTCCTTTGAATAAAGAAGAGCGTGATAATGTAATTCATGATTGTTCTTGGATGCCTAAAGATACTCAAGATCGTTTTAATCGTAAGTATGGATATAGTAAGACATATTATGATTTTATTGTTCAGATTTTAAATAGGTACAAGGGAAAAATTGAAATGATAGTAATAGAAAATGAGCCGGATGCAGTTGGTTTTTGGTGTGATAGTGGTGATCCGGTTAATGATATGAAAGGTTATATAAAAATTTTGAGAACGGCTAAAAAAGCAGCTAGTGATGTTGATTTGAATGTGGAAGTGGTTGATGGCGGAGTTTGTTCGAAGGCGGTTCCGTATTCAATGGTTAAAAACTATTTGAATCAAGGACTTGATCAAAAAGCCCTTGATTTTTGGCATGGAACAATGAAGCATAATAAAAATCTGGAAACAACTTCTTTAAGGGTGTTAAAGAGGTTTTTTAATAATAATGAAGCTGCCTTGACGAAAATAGAAAGAGTTGATTATTTATTTGATTATTTGCCAAGTGTTTCCAAAGTGATAAACTTTCATTATAAAGAAGATGTAGAATACTATTCTGAGATTATTGATTATATAAGAAGTAGGGTTGGGAATAATGTTCAGTTGATGAATAATGAGTTGGGGACTAAGCAAAAACCGGCAGAAAATATATATGATGAAGCAGCCAAATCAACGGTAAAGTTTTTGGTGTATTCATATGTTTTCAATGTTAAGCCAATAATTTGGTATGCGAGAGATCATGGTGAATACAGTGCTATAGGTATTCTAGATGAAAATGGAATTCATGAAGATTGGGAAACATACAAAGCCTTAAAAACCGGTTTAAAATTTTTAAATAAAGAATTCATTCGGGTCCAAGATGTTTCCAATGATAAATTGTTTCAGTATTTATTTGCTACAGAAAAAGAATCGATTAAAGTTGTTTGGAATAAAACCGGTTTTCAAGAATCTATAGATTTACCGGAGAAATGTGAAGTTTATAGTTATTTAGGAGACAGAATTCAAGGAGAGACGACAATGGAGTTGCCAGTTTTTATTGTTTGTCCTAATATTGTAAATGGTGGAGATTTTGAGTGTAGACCGAGGTTTTCCAAATGTTTAGATAAAAAGACAATGGTTTATTGTGGGGATGATGCAAAGTGGGGTGATCCGATTGATTGTTTTCAGAATGAATGGTGTGTGACTAACAAATGTGAGTTGATGAGTCCTCAAGACCCAAGTCCAAGTTTTAAACCATCACACTGGAAATGAATATTAAATTTATTAGAAATTTAGATTAGGTTGACGATCAAGATTATTAATATCTGTAACAAAATCTTTTTTTAGAAATTTATAGTAAGCGGGAATGCAAATCATGGCGGCGTTGTCTGATAAGAGCTTTTTGGGATTGTAGGGGATATGAACGGGGATTTTGAAAGGGCGGACAGCTGATCTGATTTTATTGCGAATGTAAATGTTGTTTATAACCCCACCGCCTAAAAAAATGGACTTGGGTTTAAATTCTTTAATGGCTCGAGTTAGTTTGGTGGTAAGGGAAATGGCGATGGATTGTTGAAAAGAGGCTGACATGTTGTGGATGTATTGTTTTTCCAACAAGGACAGTCCTTCCGGCTTTGCCGTCCCGACTCGGCCGTTGGCCGGGTCTCCTGTCAAGGACTGTCCTTGTATCTTATATAAAGCGGCGGTTTTGAGGCCGGAGAAACTAAAATTAAAATTTTTAGAGTAGCGGATGGGGACTGGTAGGTCGATAGAGTTTGGATTACCTTTTTTAGCCAGTTGTTCGATAATTGGACCGCCGGGATAACCGAGTTTTAACATTTTAGCCAGTTTGTCTAAGGCTTCGCCGGCGGCATCGTCAAGAGTTTCACCGAGAAGTTGATAGTCTCCAATTTTCTTAACTAAGACTAATTGAGTATGTCCGCCGGAGACTAAAAGCCCTATGGCGGGAAAGAGGAAAGGAATACTTTTATTCATTAAGGTCTGTCCTTTCGTCTGCCGACGAGCCCTTCTCGACTTGCAGTCGGGAATTCCTTTTAAGGACAGACCTTTTAACCCAAGAGTGTTGGGGAGGGCGAGGGGGGAGAGGAGGTGGCCCTCCATGTGGTTGATGGCAATTAATGGCTTGTTGTATTTTTTAGCTAGTTTTTTGGCGTAATTTACTCCAACCTCTAGAGCCGGGGCTAAGCCGGGGCCGATGGTGATGGCGATGGCGTTGATGTTGTTGACCAAGTTGTCCACTAAGGACAGTCCTTCCGGCTTTGCCGTCCCGACTCGAGATTCTCTCGCGTCTCCTGTTAAGGACTGTCCTTGCTTCTGTCCTTGTTTGAGGGCTTTTTTTATTACCGGCTCAATTTTTTCAAGGTGAGCGCGTTTAGCAAGATGGGGGACCACGCCACCCCATTTAGCATGAATGTTTACTTGAGAGGAGATGACATTGGATAAAATTTTTCGACCATAAGAAACAGCAGCGCAAGTTTCGTCACAAGATGTGTCTATAGCTAGGATGCCGGGTTCTTTCATGAGGTGATTATATCATTCGAACTTAGATAAAGTGGTTAAGGTTCCGAACACTGTTAGGTTGCGGAACCTTATGTTATATTTAGGTATGTCTGATTGTATTTTTTGTAAGATTGTTAAGGGGGAAATTCCGTCATATAAAGTGTATGAGGACAAGGAATTTTTAGGTTTTTTGGATATTAGCCAGATTGTTGATGGGCATACCTTATTAATTCCTAAAAAACATGTTAGATGGATTTGGGATATAGAAAACATTGGTGGTTTTTATAAAGTGGCTAAAAAGATTGTTAAAAAAATGCAAGAAGTAAGCGGGAAAAAGTTTGTAATGAGTGTGACTTGGGGAACCATGGTTGAGCATGCTCATTTGCATTTGTTGCCGACTACGGCTGGGAATAGAGATATTATAGGCAAGGCTTGGATTAAAGCTCGTGAAACTAGAAAGTTATCTGACGAAAAGATGAAGGTAATTCAGAAGAAATTTCAGGGTTAGACCTTGGAATTTTTAGATTGATGGTGATGAGCTTGGCATTGGTTTTTTTGGCGAGGTTAAGCAGGGGTTGAAGGGCTCGATCAGCCCATTCAATGGCAATGACATTTTTAGGTTTAAGATGTTGTTTGAGATTTAACTGGTTAAATTCTTCAATATTTTGCATACGCCAAGTGTCTAGGTGAAGAAACAATCCATGTATGGAATGACGGTTGTATTGGTATTCTTTTTGAATAGTGTATGTGGGGGAAGTAATATGTTGTTTAATTTTTAAAAACTCGCCAATGCCTTTTGTAAATTGAGTTTTGCCGGCGCCAAGTTTACCGATTAAAAGAAAGATTAAGGGTTTTTTTTGAAGATGGTTCCAGTGTTTGAGCATTAGGGTTTTGGCCAGGTTAATGGTTTGTTGAGGGGAGGTGGTGAGGATTTTGCTGTTGCCACTCCGGAGAGTAACTTTGTTCCACTCTGGAGAGTCAATGCGAAGCTGTGCTTCAAGAACGGACCCTGTTCGTAAAACGAGGGGATCGTTGAGGGTGGTGTCGACAATGGTTGAGGGGGGGCGTTTTGGTAAGGTGCCAGCATCAATAATTAGATCTATGAGAGATTGTTGTTTTTTTGAAGTGTTGTTTAAAATATCTTTGATAGAGTAGGGGTGTTTTTTGTAAGAAGCATTGGCTGAAGTGGCGGTGATGGGTTTATTTAATTTTTTAATAATATCAGTGGTCAGTTTATAGTTGGGGATGCGAATACCTATTGTTTTGGTATCGGATTCAATGTATTTGGCGGTTTTTCCAAGGCTTTTTGAAATAACGGTTAAAGGTCCGGGTAAAAAATTAGTGTATAAGTTTATAGCAGAAGTATTAGGTGTGATATATTTTGATGCCATGGTTTGATTGGTAACAGCAATAGATATGGGTTTACCTTGGCGAAAGGTTTTATAAGCGAGAAGTTTATTAACTGCTTTTTGATTGGTGGCATCAACGCCGGCGCCATAGCAGGTTTCAGTAGGGTAAATAACTAAACCGTCGGCTTTTAAAGTTTTGACGGCTTGATTAATGATTGATTGGTGATTATTATTAGCGACTTTAATGATTTTCATAACTACTCAAGGTTCCGAACCTTGACTAACTATAGGGTTATTTAAGGTTGATGGAGTAGAGGTTGGGGGTGAGGTTGGAACCGCCGTTTAAAGAAGCCAGGACTATTAAACGATTTCCATTTGGCCAAGGATAGGCAAAAGATTTGGCAAAAGGTCCGGCATAAACAGTGTGGTGATTGGTGTTGTCATATTCAGCAATAACAATAGACTCTTGATTTACAATAATAATATGTTTGGAGTCGGGATACCATTGAATATTTTGAAGATTTAGAGGGGAATAACGGTTGGTGAGGGTTTGAAGATTAAAAAGTTCGGAATCCGTAAAGGACAGTCCTTCCAGCTTCGCTGTCCCGACTCGGCCGTTGGCCGGGTCTCCTGTTAAGGACTGTCCTTTTAAGATCAAGAAATTTTTGTCTTCTTCAATGTCGTAGATATAGATATTGTCAGGCTCAAGGTTTCTGGTTTGTTTTTGGGTAGAGGAGGCCGGTAGAGGTGGGATTAATTCTTCCGGAATTGTGGCCGAGGCAGTGGCAGTGTACATTAACATATCTTCATTGGGGGAAAAGTAAACGGCGGTGGCCGAGGCGGTGGCGATTTTTTGCATAAAATCAGGTAGTTCCAATAATTTTTCGTGTTCTTTTATATCAAGTTTTTGATTCCACTCTTTGATTAAAAGAGATAAGCTGGCGGTAATGTCTTTTTGATCTTTTAGGTCATTAAAACTTTGGGCGGAGAGCAAGAGATTAGCTTCATCAAATGAAGCAATAATCTGAGTAGAATCCGGTGACCAAGTTAGTTTGGCTAAAGAATAATCAAAGTTTTGTGAGTTTCTGGTGATTTGTCTTGGATCTGAATTTAAAGAAAATGGACGGTCTAAAAGATCAAGAACATAAAGACCATTTTTATCATTGGTAGTGGCTGATTCAACTGCAAAAATGATTTTTTGTCCGTCCGGAGAAGTAACCGGATTTAGGGCTCCGGTAAAAGTAAGGGGTTTTAAGTTGGGGACAGAGGGAAATAGCCTGGCGTTGGTTTGGTTGACTAGTTCGGGTTCTAAAATTAGAGTTTTTTCCCAAGGAATGTAGCCATCTTTAGCTATTTTGATTTTATACTTTCCGGGAGGTAGGTTTTGAGTGTCATCAGTGGCAGTGGTTAATTTATCATTGATAAAAACAGTGGCTCCTTTGGGAATAGAATTGGCTGAAAGCAAACCAGTCCCTTCAAAAACTTTTTTAGTGATAGATGGTCGGTAACCTTTGGCAAATCTGATAGCCAATAAAGTGCCGGAAATTAGAAAAATAATAACAATGATAACGATGAGTAATCGCGGGGTTCTTTTCATAAGTTCTTTATTATACTATAATTTTGGTAATGCAGGATTTTTTGCCCGATGTCAATGATTTAAAGATTAATGAAGATAAAAAGATTGTGGCGGGTTTGAGTAAAAAAAAGACTTTAAGTAAAAAACAAATAACAAGATTGGCAATAGCGGGAGTTTTCGGATTATTAATCTTTTTTGGGGTGTTGGCCAGTTTTTTGGAAAATAGAGACAAAAAAATAGTTATTGAAAAAGAAAAGGAATCGTTAAATGAAAGAGCTAAATTAATTGAAAAAAAGCCCGGTCAAATGAGTTGGTTGTTTTATTTGGATTTTAATGAAAACAATAGTTTTGATTATGAAGAAAAAGTTTTTAGTGGGGTTTCGGTAAAAGTTAGAAAACCCGGCGAGGCACAAATTTTAAGAACAATGCCGGCTAATGTTTTAGGGCAGGTGATTATAGATGATTTGGCTGAGGGGGAGTATGAAATCAATTTTGATAATTATGCTAAAGACAATTTTAATGAAGGGGAATTTAGTTTTCCCGGTATGTATCAAATAGTGAGGGACGAAGATAATTTTAAAGAATTTTTACCAAGTTCGTGGCAAAAAGTTATTTTGGATATGGAAGGTTACTATAACAAGGTTGGGGTGGTGGAGTATAAACCGGAATCTTTATTGGTACTTGAGGGAGATAACAAGATTTTATTTTATGATCCTTTTCGTTCAAGATTAATTGGCTGGTCTAATTTTAAACTTCAGGGTTCAACCCTGAAGTTAGATAAACTGTATTTTTTAAAAGATAGTAAATTGAAAGAGCTTGATATTAAAACAAGGATAGTGAAAACAAACATGGATTGGGTTTACGAAGTGGGTGAATATAAGTTGTCCAGTGATGGAAGAATGATGGTTTATAAAGAAAATAATCAATTTCAATATAAGTCAATTGATTGTGGTAGTGGTGCGGTGTTGATAGATGGAAAT
>JAYEMX010000070.1:0-9634 GCA_034718535.1 Patescibacteria group bacterium
CATACAAATAAAAAAATTTTCATTTTCTTTTTTTTTGTTTATTTATAATATTTCCGCTAACGTTTTGGGTATATATGATGTTGTGTAGCGACACTGTAGTAAATTATATCCTAAACCACAGAGGTTTTGTTTTATTTTTTAAGAAATTCCCCTACTGTTATTTCACTTTGCCTTAAAATAGCTCGTAAAGTACCTTTCGGAAGATCACGACTGTGCATAGCAACAGTTGTGGCTCTTCCATCTGAATGAATAAGTCGAGCATGACTGCCAGTTTGTCTTTTTATTTGAAATCCAAGCTTTTTTAGTTTTTTAACTACATCTTTGGGTCTCACGGCAGGGAGTTTGGCCATAGCTAAACAGCAAACCGAGTGAATGCGTCAGATAAAAAAGGCACTTGAGTATTGGTGATCATCTCCTCATTAGGATGGTCAACAGGAATTTCTTTACGTTCTTTTTGTAGAGACTTGAGATGAAAAATAATAGTACTTCTAATGTTTTTTAAGGCTTCTTTAGGATTATCACCATCATCGGCTACGCCCAAAGTCGGACAAAAAGCAACATAACATGATTTTTTGCTACCAGTTCGAGTATCAGGTTTTAGGATCACTCGATAATCTAGAATGGTTTTCTTTTGTGTTTTCATACTGAGTTGAGTATAGCAAAAATCATGTAAAAATACAGCAAAATTTGGGCGAGTGACTGCAAAAAATGGAGCCAGATATACTGCTGATATGTGACCCGAGCAAAATGAAGGGTTAAATATTTTGTGAGAGTACAACGAGATAAAGAGTAAAACAACAAAACATATTACGAGATTTTTTGTCCTTTGATTCTTGGATTACTCCTTTTAGGGACTGGTGGGGGTTTACTGACATTAATAATAACTTTTTTAAAAGGTCTACCTGTTAGCTCCGGCAACTGATCTTTTCTTACTCCTAATTCATGCTCCATTCGTCTAATTTCTCCAGGCCAAGAATAAATATCGATAACTTCACCTTCTGGATTTATTGCAGAATATCCTTTTTGACCTGTGGGACCATAAATAGTCCTTACTGTGATTTTATATTCACTTTCTGGCATAAATTAAAATGCTGACTTTAATAATATTGAAAGAAAAACCGAGTAATATTTCAAACAACCAAAGTATATACAATATTTAGTTGATACTAGGATTGTATTTTAACATACCACCCCATACTTCCCCAACCTCTCCTTCACCACCCCCTTTAACTGCAACTCTGATAATTTTTGCGAAAGCTCCACCACCCCCACTCTCAATTTTCTCCCCAACTCATCCATATCCAAACTCTCTCTTTCCAACTCCTCCACTATTTTCTTCTCCACCGCATCTTTACTCCCCGGAGTGGCATTTGTTAACTCTCCAGAGTGGAAAGAAATATTCATCGCCCCCAGCACATCCTCACCACTCGTCACCAATACCGCTCCTTTTTTTATCAAACCATTAGTTGCCATCGCCTGACTAGACCCCACCGGCCCCGGCACCGCCAAAATCTTTTTCCCTTGTTTTTTAGTCAATTTAGCCGTAATCAAAGTACCAGACTTTTCTCCCCCTTCAATTACCAAACACGCCCGACTCAATCCCGCCACAATCCTATTTCTCTGAGGAAACATCCATCGCCTCGCCTTCTCATTTTCCTCATATTCACTTATGACTAAACCACCACTCTCTAAAATTTGACTATACAATTTATCATTACGCTTAGGGGTAAACTCATTTAAACCCGAACCCAGCACCGCAATTGTTTTACCTCTATAATCCAAGCAAACTTGATGAGCCTTGCTATCCACCCCATACATAAAACCCGACACAATCGTCACCCCCGCTTGCACCACCCTCGGTAAAATTTTTTCCACCGCCGATTCACCATAATTAGTCATCTTTCTCGAACCCACCACCGCCAAACAATTTTTAAAAATCTCCTTATCCCAATTCCCTCGAAAATATAATTTCTTAACCCTCGGTCTCACCAATTTCAACCTCTCCGGCCACAATTTATCCCCCTCTTTAATAATTTCTATCCCCCACTCTCTCCAACTTTTCACATTTTCCCCTTTACAAGGTTCCGAACCTTGAGTTAATATATCCATATGCCCAGTATATATTATCACCGCAATTTTCGGCAAGGCAATTTTTATCATATCTTCAATCGCGGAGCCAACAAACTTAATGTTTTTAAAGATGTAATCGACTACCTGACCTTCACCGATATCCTTCAATACTATATTTATTATCCCAATGGCAAAGCCCTATCAATCCTCCAGCGCCAGTCCAAAAAAAACAAAGCAAAGTTACTCAAGGTTCGGAACCTTGAGTCATCATTTGAAATACACTCCTACTGTTTAATGCCTAACCATTTCCACATATTAGTCTATCAAGTGCAAAAATCGCAAGCCAATAATAGTATTATTAACTATATGCGTCGCGTCATGATAACTTACTCCATGTACGCTAAATATAAATATAAAAGATCCGGAGCTTTATTCCAGGGTAAATATAAAAATGTTTTAGTCGAATCAAAAGAGCAATTACTTTATCTCTCAAAATACATTCATCAAAATCCTCTTCCCCTACTCTCTCACTCCAAGTCATTATCCAGTTATCCTTACTCTTCTTATCCAGATTATCTTGGCAACATTGACAGAAAGTGGCTAAAAACTTCAACCATCCTTAAACACTTTCCAAAAAATCCAGTTAAACAATATCAGCAATTCGTCGAATCCAAAGAAGATAAACCTAACTTACTTGAAAAGATTACCTTAGATTAAAATCCTATAGTTAGTCAAGGTTCCGAACCTTGAGTTAATCTGTGGTGTAGGATAAGGTAATTAAAACAACTACCTTTTCACTCCCGGGTTCAATCTGCGGTTGAGTTATCATTTGCTCGTCTCCATCCATTGCTTTTTCCATCATCAACATCGGTCTCGGCCGATAATCACTTTGTTGTTGCTCATCCACATTAACCACTTTTCCTAGCTTAACTCCAGCTAATTTTGCCAATTCTTTAGCTTTTAATTTGGCTGATTTAACAGCCTTTTCCCGAGCAATTGATAACGTTTCTTCCTCAGCTTCTTCGCTTAATCCAAATCTTAAATTACCCACTTGATTCAACCCTAACTCACCTGCTTTACCAATTACTTGATTAATCTTTGAAAAATCAAAAAATTTAACTTGCACTCTACTACTAACCCGATACCCTTTTACTTTTCGATCTCTGTCATAATCCGGATAAACATTATAACTGGTTGTCTGAATATCTTTTTTATCAATCCCCAACTTCTTTAAATTCTCTTGTAAATTATTCATCTTTTCATTCACTCTTTCTTGCGCCTCCTCTACCCTATCGGCTGTTTCTTCCACTCCAAAATTTAACTCAACTTCGTCCGGTACCACCACTGCTTCACCTTCTCCAGTCACATCAAATGTACTTTTTTTCTCGGTGGTAGTCTGAGTTACACTAATCGGCACCCCTCCGCCCACTTTAGCAAAAAACATGCCTACTAAAAACGTAGTTATCACTGTTACCACTATCATTACTAATGGACTATCGATAAACTGTTTACTAAATTTCATACTATAAATATATCATGATATACTTAAATATGTCCAAAAATCACTCCTTCGGCTTTACCCTTATCGAACTATTAGTGGTTATCACCATTATCGGCATCTTGTCCAATATCGGCTTAAACACTTTCACTTCGGCTCAGAAAAAATCAAGAGATGCCAAAAGAAAAGCTCACTTAAAACAACTTAAAGATTCTTTTGAAGCTTTTAGTAATGACGCTCCAAACAATACTTATCCCCCTGACGACAGTGATGGCAATCTCAAAGTTTGTGGAGCAGACTTTGACTCCACCTGCATCTGGGGAACCGATACTTTTGAAAACGAAACAGGAGCTATCTATATGATTAAGCTCCCCATTGATCCAACCACCGGCTATTCCTACTACTACTCTGCTCAATCTATTAATCGAACCAACGATGCCTTTTATCTTTGCTCCAGACTAGAAAACACCAATGACCCCGATGTTCCCAAAGATGGCTCCGAAATTCCACTTGGCTATGTTGACACCGACTGTACCACCACTTCTTGCAACTATTGTATTTCAAGTACTAATATTGCTTTACCTGCAACCGGTGCCGAAGCTCAAGGAGCTCAGTTATAAAATAATTATGAACAAAAAAGGCTTTACTTTAATCGAACTTCTCGTAGTTATTTCCATCATCGGTGTTCTTGCCGCTTTAATAGTAACCAATCTTCAAGATTCCCGCGCCCGCGCCCGCGATGTCAGAAAAAAACAAAACTTAACTCAAATGAAAACCGCCCTTCGCATGTACTACAACGACTACCAAACTTATCCTGCTGATAGCAGTGCTATTGGTTCAGTTGATGGCCCTTTTACGGTTGGTTCAACCACTTACATGAAAAAACTACCCTCCGAATTTAATTACACTAAAATTGATGATGACTCCTTTACCGTCTACGCCACTTTGGAAAACAATTCAGATCTAGATATCGCTTCCACTCAAATAAAATGCCTAGGTGCTGTCACCAATCCGGCTACTACAAATTTCTATATCTGCGCCGACTAATCCTTAATTTTTTAACCTCCAAAATCCCAAATTTTAATTTTTTAACTTTTTTACTTGAGTAAACTGCTTATTGACATCCAATCTTCTTTAAACCATACTGATTGTATATGAATACAGAAACAGTTTCTCGTTTTTCTAAAACGATCAGCTTGGCCGCATCATCAGCCGCTCTTCTACTAACTCCACTTTTCTTTTTACCAATTACCACCGATTTCTTTGGTTTTCAAAAACAAATCTTGTTTTTAATCTTAGTAAGTATAAGCTTAATTTCGTGGTTAATTTACTCTATTAGCACCAAATCTGTCCGCATCACCATCTCACCCATGCTGGCTCCCTTAACCCTTTTGGCTACCGGCACTATTGTCTCAACTTTAATTTATTCACCAAACAAAATCGATGCTTGGCTGGGTAGAACCTCTTTATTTATAGGTTTAGCGGTCTTTTACTTGATATTTTCAACTATTATTAAATCTTCTCGTCAGGTTAGAAAAATTATTAACGGCCTCATCATAGTCTCAACCATTGCCGCCCTTCTTGGTATTCTTTCTTTGTCCGGCGCTTTTGCCAACTTAAGTTTACCAGCTTACATAACCGCCAAAACTTTTACCCTTCTTGGTTCACCTTTGATCCTAGCTGTCTTTTTAGCCATAACCCTACCTTTAAGTCTGATTTTGGCTTTTAAAACCAGAAGTGGTCCTTTTAAACTTGCCTATTTTCTGGCCGCCGGAATCAACATTAGCACTTTAATCTTAATTGGCTCTCAGTTTTTACCCGGCCAAAATTTAAACCTGATCCTGCTTCCAAAAGTGGCTGGCTGGTCAATTGCCATTGACACTTTTAAAACTAATTTTTTCTTGGGTAGTGGACCAAGTTCATTTTTAAACCAATTTACCAAGTTAAAGCCTTTAAGCCTTAATCAAACCAATTTTTGGTCTATCAACTCATCGGTATCAAGTAACGAAATCTTCCATTTAATGACCACCTTGGGTCTGGTTGGAATTGTTTTCTTTGCTTTAATGATCGTCAGTTTTAATAAGTTGGTTAAAAAAAATAAAGGTACCAGGGTTACCGCCAGTCAACTGGCCCTAACCATTGCCACCTATATTGCCTTTGGATTATCATTATTAATCCCCTACACCAACATTACCTGGATCATTTTAGTCGGTTTACTCGCTTTAACGGTCGGGGTTAATAAGCAAAAAAATGTCAGCAAAGTTAAAGATGTGGTTATCACTCTAAACGCTATTACTCTTTTAGAATCAGACCACCCCACTCCAAAAACAGAAGCTAAAACCCCCACTGCTATCTTACCTTGGCTTTTAACCATGCCAACAATTATTGGTTTAATTTTTGCCGGTATATTTTTCGGTAAAGTCTATGCTTCCGAATTTCATTTCAAAAAAAGTTTGGACGCCGCTCAAAAAAATCTGGGTGGTGAAACCTACAATTTACAAATTAAAGCCATTGAAGCTTATGGTCGATTGGATCGTCACCGCATTTCTTATTCCAATACCAACTTGGCTCTAGCTAACTCCCTGGCCTCTCAAGGTGAATTAACCGATCAAGACCAACAAACAGTCTCGCAGTTAATTCAACAATCTATTAGAGAAGCTAGAATTGCTACCGAGTTAAACCCTTTTAAATCCGCTAACTGGAAAAATCTGGCCAATATTTATAGACAATTGGTCAACTTTGCCGAAGATGCCGATCAATTTGCCGTTGCTTCTTATGTTCAAGCCATTCAGCTTGACCCGGCTAATCCAAATTTAAGAATTGATCTCGGTGGCTTAATGTTTAGCCTTAAACGCTATGATGAAGCTATTGACCGCTTTACCGAAGCTGTTAATTTAAAACCTGATTTGGCTAATGCTTACTATAATTTATCTGCCGCTTACCGCGAGTCAGATATGCCCTTAGAAGCTTTCCAAACCATGCAAAAAGTGGTTGCTATTATTCCTACAGATAGCCAAGACTATACTCAAGCTTTAAAAGAGTTAGAGGAATTAAAAGCTAATTTACCTCAACAACCAGCTGAAAAACCTCAACCTCAACCTCAACCAAGAGAACTTTCAGAACCTTCTCCGCTTCCACAAGCACCCGAGGATTTTGAACCAATCGAAGTTGAAGAACCAACCCCTTCACCTGAAACAGAACCAAAAGAAACTGAATAATAAAAATTGTGTAACTGTGTCCCTGTGTCACTGTGGACAATATATTTAAAAGTTAGACGTTTCCCTCCAAAGGCGGGCAGGCGCACCTCCGCTTATTTTTTGCTTTGGCAATCTTTATTTGAATTGTTTAGTCTTTCTGTTATAATACCCTATAATTATGATAGAAGTACCACTAGTACCAAAAGACAGAGCCCATGGATTTTATCCAATAGAAGATTCCATTCAGGCCTATGGTATTAAATTAGAATTTGATAAAAATGAACCTGGGATACATGTAGTCCATAATTTTAGACTCGCTGTAGGGGTTGCAATAGCCAGAGAAGACGATGCGTGCGATAGAAGAAGCGGAGGTTTAGGTTTAATTTTCCTCTTTTCAATGGTAGAAAATACTTCCTTACCAATTGCAAGAGCTGGTGCTGCAGTTTATTTTGATGCTTTAACTCAATATTGTAAAACTAAAAAAATAGACCCTAAAACCCTATTATTCAACAATGGCACGCCTGAAAAGATAGCTGATAATCTTCTAGATTACGCAAGTTCCATGCGTAATTTAATTGTTAAAGCTATAGAAGCCCAAGCGGCTTAATTTTTCCTCACCTTTTTCGTCTTGACGCATACTATTGCATCATAATATTGTGATGTAATTATGAAATACACAATAAAACCAAAGCCTTACAAGCTTTACCTTAACGGAAAAATAAAATAGAACTATTACTTGGAAGAAAAATAGTTCTTTGAAAATTTTTGCGTTTTTTCTTTTTATCAAATCGTCTTTTGAGTTTTTCTTTGAATTCTGCCTGAACGGCGCTCGCCACGACCCCAAACGCGACGCGCGTAAAATTGCGTGCTCCGTACTTGTGGACCTGGGCGGAATCGAACCGCCAATATACCCATGCGAAGGGCACGGTATGCCATTTACCTACAGGCCCTAAATAGTTTACAAACCCTCAGAAATTTTGGTTCGTAACCTTTTCAAAATCTCCTTTTTCAATTTATCCATCCCTTCACCTGTCACCGCACTCACACAAATCAACTCAAGGTTCCGAACCTTGAGTATCTTTTTAACTTCAAGAATTTGTTTTTTACTCAAGACATCAATCTTATTTAACACCACTATCTCCGGCTTTTCCACTAACTTTTTCGAATATTCCTCCAATTCTTTTCTAATCGCCTCATAATTTTTCAATAACCCGACTTCAGGGTCCGTCCCTGCAGGCTCCTCAAGTAATCTAGCCCCATCTAAAACATGTACCAACAAATTACATCTTTCAACATGTCTTAAAAAAGTATGTCCCAAACCTTTTCCCTTACTGGCCCCCTCTATTAATCCCGGAATATCCGCCAGCACTAACGACAAAGACGATGAAAATCTCCCCATCACCATCACTCCCAAATTCGGCTCCAATGTTGTAAATGGATAATTGGCAATCTTAGGTCTGGCTTTAGTTAAAACCGAAAGCATTGTTGACTTGCCCGCATTAGGCATTCCAATCAAACCCACATCAGCCAATAATTTCAATTCTAAAACTACTTCTTTTCCCTCTCCTAAAGTCCCTTTTTCAGCAATCATTGGCGTAGTGTTGGTTGAGGACCTAAATTGCCAATTACCCAAACCGCCCGTTCCTCCATGAGCTACACAAACTTTATCTCCGGATTTAATCATGTCAAATTCCCTTGTTCCAATTTTTACATTAGTCCCCAAAGGTATTTTAATCAACAAATCCTCCCCATCCCTACCATGCTTTTTAGCCTTACCTCCGACTTGACCCTTCTCAGCCTCAAATTTTTTTTTAAATTGAAACGGAGTTAAAGTATTTAAATCTTTATCCGCAACAAAATAAATCGCGCCACCATCGCCCCCATCACCACCATCCGGACCACCTTTGGAAACATACTTTTCCCGCCTAAAACCAACTTTGCCATCCCCGCCATCTCCGGCTTTTATATATATCTCCGCATAATCAATCATATTTACCTTAAATAAGCTAATGGGTCTACCAATACCCCACTCTTCCTAATCTCAAAATGCAAATGTATCCCAGTCGACCGACCACTACTACCCATTCTACCAATCACATCTCCCCTATTTACAGTTTGCCCGACTCCGACGCTAATACCGGATAAATGTCCATACAAAGTCATAAAACCATTTCCATGATCAATTAAAACCCGATTACCATAACCAAATCCATCCGGCCAACCGGCCACAATTACCTTACCGCTATCTGCCGCCAATATTGATGGTGCCGCCCGATTGGCAATATCTAAACCTTTGTGATACCAAACATATCTTTGAGTAATAGCCCCACTGGTCGGCCACACAAATTGACCGGTAGCTGAAACTGCTCCTGCATTTGGAGTAGTTCTGGCCACATACCTTTTTGGATCCCACAACTTCACCGCCGGCCTAACTCCATCCGGTACAATCAAAATTTGACCAACCGCCAAACCAAACTTTTCATCATCGGCATAACTGTTAAATGGCCAGTTAACGATTTGCTGGGCCGAAACATCATACTTTTTGGCCACCGAATAAATCGTTTCACCTCTTTTAACTTTGTGAACCATGCCTGTCACCGGCGGAACTTCAACTTTTTGACCGGGTTTAATTGCATCAATACTTTCTAAATCATTTTGCCACCTGATAGTATCAATCGAAATTCCAAACTTTTTGGCAATCGAACTAACCGTATCACCCGATGAAACAATATAAGTTACCACTCCGCCACGAGGTTTTATCGATACGCTGGTAGTCGTTTCCATCATCCCCATATTCATTCCCAAAATTGCCCCGCCCCGTCCCACGTTTTCCTCCTCATTGGCCACACTGCTAATCACCGGAGCCAAC
>JAYEMX010000071.1:0-9381 GCA_034718535.1 Patescibacteria group bacterium
CAGATCAGGAGCCGAGATAATATTTTCAGGCTCAATATTACAAAATAAAGCAAAACGCTCTCTTCTTCTTTTGTCTATAAAAGATGCGGCTCTGGCGATGATAATATCCGGTTGAATGCCCATGCCATTTAAAAGTTTAACCGAAAGTTGAGTGGGCTTGGTCTTTGGTTCACCCAAGTGCGGAGGGGTTGGTAAATAAGAAACATGAATGTGAATTACTATGTCTTTGTGCTTTAGTTTCATGATTCTGGCGGCTTCGTAATAAAGAACATTTTGATACTCGCCAGCAGTTCCCCCAAGTTCGACCACAACTACATCTGCTTTATCTTTTAAAGCCAGTTTTTTTATTCTTTTAATTATTTCGTCGGTTACGTGGGGGATAGCTTCAACATCCTCACCTTTATATTCAAATTTTCTTTCTCTATCAATGACGGTTTTGTAGATTTGACCCATGGTAATAAAACTTTCTTTGGTTAAATCTTCGTGTAAAAAATTTTCATAGGTGCCAATATCCATGTCGGTCTCGGCTCCATCTTGGCATAAAAAAGGATCACCGTGTTCAATCGGATTGATTAAACCAGAGTCAAGATTAAGGTAATTCTCACATTTAATGGGAGTAACTCTTAGGCCATGATTTTTAAGAAGTAGGGAGACGGAAGCGGTGATTAAACCTTTGCCAAGACCGGATAAAACCCCGCCGGAAACAAATATATATTTAGTTTTATCCATAAATTATTTTAATTTTAAAACTTGACCTTGATGAGGTTTTAGTATTTTAATTATTTTAGCTTTAATATTTTTAAAGTCAACAGTATAGGGTAAATCAATAACTTTGCTGATTAAATCTTTATTTTTTAATTCAATAATTATTTTATCCGAACCTTTATTGGCTAAAAAAAGTTGATTAATCTCGATTAGGGTTGATTTCGGAGAATTTTGATTGACAATCAGTTTAAATGTCTTTAGGGAATCGTTGTTCGAGGGCGGTTTATCAATCAAATCTTTAGCTTCGGGTTTGATGGCCGACTCAACCAGCATAGACAATCTATCTTTTATATCGACTTTGCCTCTGACTAAAATCGGCTGATCGGCTTCCCAATATTTTTTGGTTTTGGCATATAGTTGGGGGAAAATAACCAATTCAATATCTCCGGAGCCATCATTTAGAGTGGCAAAAGCCATTTCCGAGTTATTTTTTTTGGTTAGAATTTTTTTAACAGTTTTTAAAATTCCTCCGACGGTAATGGTTTTATTCAGATGAAGGTCTTCGTCTAAGTCTCCTATTTGATGAGTGGCCATAGATCTAATTTTTTTTAAAGAATCTGCCAAGGGATGTTCGGTTAAATAAAAGCCCAAAAGTTTTTTTTCGTAACTTAAAAGCTCTGATTTGGCAAATTCTTTAATATCTTGAAAGATGTCTTTTGGGGCTAGATTTTTTGATTTATCTGCTTTGAACATCAAAACTTGAGGGCTATTTTTTGATTTTTGATAATTAGCGGCCTTTCGTCTAATTTCTTCTAAAGAAGCTATCATTTGGGCTCGATTACCAAAGCGATCAAAAGCCCCAACTAAAATTAAACTTTCGATGACTTTTTTATTAGCTTTTTGATGATTAACTCGTCTGCAAAAATCAGTTAATGAAGTAAATTTATTTTTCTTTCGTTCTTTAATAATGGCCCTTATGGCGGCTTCACCAACATTTTTAATAGCTGATAAACCAAAACGAATGGCTTTTTTATTTAAAGACTTGCTGTCTTTTGTAATGCTAAAGCTGACAAAAGATTCATTGATATCAGCTGGCAAGACATTAATTCTTAGTCTCTTACAATCTTCAATAACTATGGGAATTTTGTCTTGATTACCTGACTCTGCGGTTAGCAGGGCGGCCATAAATTCAACCGGAAAGTTGGCTTTCATATAGGCAGTTTGGTAAGCGATCATGGCATAGGCGGTAGCGTGGGCTTTGTTAAAACCATAACCGGCAAATTTATCAATGTAACTCCAAACTTTTTCGGCAATAGTTTTGGTATAACCTTTTTCCAAAGATTGTTTAATAAATTTTACTTTTTCTTTAACCATGATTGAGCGTTTCTTTTTCCCAATAGCTCTTCTTAAAATGTCCGCTTCACCCAAGGTATAACCGGCCATAACGTTGGTAATTTGAAGAACCTGCTCTTGGTAAACGGGAATACCATAAGTTTCTTCTAGGACCGGTTTTAAATCCGGGTGGGGGTATTTGATGGTTTCTGGTTTTAATTTTCCTGAGATAAAATCATCAATTAATTCCATCGGGCCTGGTCGATAAAGAGCTACCATAGCGGTTAAATCTGAAAACCTTGAAGGTTGTAATTTTCTGGCGACTCTTTTCATGCCACTTGATTCAAGTTGAAAAATACCTACGGTGTGACCGCTTCGAAGCAGTTTAAAAGTTTTTTCATCATCTAAAGGAAGTTCAGAAACATCAACTTTAACTTTGGAGTGTTTTAAAGTAAAGTCAATGGCATTTTGAAGGGTGGTTAAGTTTCTTAAACCCAAAAAATCTATTTTTAAAAGTCCAATAGCATCCGGAGAAACATTACAGTCAAGCGAATACATATCATATTGAGTAGTAACTCGATCGTGTTTGGACTCCATTTGAATGGGGGTATAGTCGGTTAATTCTTTGTCTGAGATAACTACGCCGGCGGCATGAGTAGAAGCATGACGAACAGTGCCTTCGACTTTTTTAGCAAGAGAAAGAAGCTCTCTAAATTTTTGCTGGCGATTTAATTCCTGAAGTTCCGGAACATTAACCACGGCTTCTTCGATATTAAAACCAACCGGAATGAGTTTGGCAACTTTGTCGGGTTCCGAATAAGGCATGCCCAAAACCCGGCCAATATCCCTAACGGCTCCCCTGGCTTCCATGCTTCCAAAAGTAATAATTTGGGCTACTTTTTCATGGCCATATTTATCGGCTACATATTGGATAACTTCGTCTCTTCTATCGTCGGCAAAATCTAAATCAATATCAGGCGGACTGGGTCGTTGCGGGTTCATAAATCTTTCAAAAGGAATGTTATGTAAAAGTGGATCAACCGAGGTAATTCTGAGGGCATATGCAACTAAAGAACCGGCAACACTACCACGACCGGGGCCAACTCGAATTTTATTTTTCTTTGACCAATTGACAAAATCGGCCACAATTAGAAAGTAGGTGGCAAAACCTTTTTTAATAATAATATCCAGTTCATAATCAAGCCTGGTTTGCATTTTTTTGGTGATTTTTCGAAAACGTTTTTTTAAGCCTTGATTTGAAGCATCAACAAAATATTTATTATGATCTTTATATCCTTTAGGTAAAGGAAATTTCGGAAGAATCCAATTGCCGGTGTCGATTTTTAAATTGCATTTTTCACTGATTTCAAGAGTATTTTTTAAAGCATCTTTTAAATCCGGAAATAATGCTTGCATTTCCTGAGCTGATTTTAAGTAGTAAGTGGGAGAATCAATCATAGACATTCTTTTTTCGTCGGCAAGAGTGGTTTTGGTTTGAATGGCAAGTAAAGCGTCTTGAGCCTTAGCGTCTTCTAAATTAACATAATGAACGTCATTGGCGGCTATGATGGGAATGCCAAGTTTTCTAGAAAATTCTAAAAGTTTTTTATTAATCAAGTCCAATTCTTTTAAACCCTGGTGTTTTTGAAGTTCAATATAAAAATCTTTTTTAAATAGCTTAAGAAAGTACTTACATTGTTCTAGGGCTTTTTTATCTTGGCCTTCTAAGATTAATTGAGGGATGGGTCCTTGAATACAAGAGGTGGTGGCAATAATTCCTTCGTGGTATTTTTCTAAAGCTTTAAAATCAATTCTAGGGCGATAGTAATAACCTTTGAGATGAGCCAAAGAAGTGAGTTTCATTAAATTTTGATAACCTTTGTGATTTTTAGCTAAAAGGATTTGATGACGGGTTTGTTTTTGAATGCCGGGAGTTTTATCTTCAAGATCTGAAGGAGTAATGTAAGCTTCAACTCCAATAATGGGTTTAATGCCGGCTTTAATGGCGGCATTGTAAAATTTGATGGCTCCATACATAACCCCATGATCGGTAATGGCAACAGACTTCATTTTTAGTTTTTTAGTTTTTTCAAGAAGATCGTCTATATGAGAAAGGCCGTCTAAAAGCGAAAATTCCGTATGAACGTGGAGATGAACAAAATCTAGCATGTCTTTATCTTATTGTCTCTACAGAAGTTTTTCAAGAAGAGGTTTCTCGCCTGCAGGGTCCGTCCTTGCAGGTGTATACTGGGGTTAATGCCCTCTAAAAATATTTTAAAAGATTATGTAGATAACGCCTATTATCATATTTATAACCGAGGAGTGGCTAAACAAAATATTTTTATTGATAAAATTGATTATAAAAAGTTTCTTTCTTATTTAAAGCTTTACTTAACCCCATTAGATAAATCACTTAAGGTTGCTCCTTCTAAGTCGTTAAAAAATTATTCGGAGCAGATTAAATTGTTAGCCTATTGTTTGATGCCGAATCATTTTCATTTATTTATCTATCAAAAAGACAACAGATCAATCATTAATTTTATGAGGTCATTGGGGACTAAATACTCAATGTATTTTAATCGAAGATATAAGCGAGTTGGCCCTGTATTCCAAGGGAGATATAAAGCAGTAATGGTTGATAATGAATATCAGTTTGTCTATCTGTCAAAGTATATTCATCGAAATCCAATTGATATTTTACCTGCAAGGACGGACCCTGCAGGTTATAAGTATTCAAGTTATGGAAATTATCTTGGTTTGTTTAAACAATCGTGGGTTGATACTTCGGAAATACTAAGTTATTTCAACCAATCAGGCTTAAATGAAACATATAAAAAATTTGTTGAAGAGATTGATGAGAGAGATTTATATGTAATTAAAAAGGTGGTTATTGACTTGTAGCCTGCAAGGACGGACCCTGCAGGTGAATAAGAAGTTGTTTTTGGGCTTGTTTGGGGTTGGCTTGGCCTTTGGTTTTTTTCATTACTTGGCCGACTAAAAAGCCTATGACATTTGTTTTACCGGTTTTAAATTTTTTAACTACTTCAGGGTTTTCTTTAATAACTTCAAGTAAAATGGCAGGACCAACATCAATAGATTTAGTTAATTTTATAAGTTGAGGCTTACATGGTTTTGAAATATTAATTTTCTTATTAATAATAAAGTTAGCAAATTTTTCGGATGATAATTTTAATTTTTTAGCATCAGATAAATGATTATTAAAATAGTCAAGATAAGTAGGTTTTTTGACTAAAAGTTTAGCTAAATGGTTTGGTAAATCAAGTTCTTTAATTTGTTGATCGGGGAGCTTGGGAAGCTTTGATTTAATCTCAGCTATATCTTTGTCGGTAAAATGCATAGGGGGAATATCCGGATCTGGAAAGTAACGATAATCTTCGGCCGATTCTTTAATTCTTTGGGAAAAAGTGGATTTGGTTTTTGAATTAAATCCCCTAGTCTCTTGTTTTGGCTTAATCCCCTTTTCCAATAATTTAGTTTGACGTTTGATTTCAAAATTTATAGCCTGTTCAACAAATTTAAAAGAGTTTAGATTTTTAACCTCAATTTTATAATCAGCCAGTTTAGCTGTTTTTGATAATGAAATATTGGCTTCAAGGCGCATGGAACCTTTTTCCATACTGCAGTCAGAAATTTTTAAAACCTTTAAAATGCTATGAAGTTTTTTTAGAAATTCTTTGGCTTGTTTACCGGAAGTAATGTCAGGTTCAGTAACGATTTCCATCAAAGCTACTCCGGAACGATTAAAATCAACCAGGGAAACTTTTTTACCTTTAATGGTTTTGTGAATAAGTTTAGCGGTGTCTTCTTCTAAGTGAATTCTATTAATATTTATTTTCCCTCCAGAGTCTAGGTTAACAAAGCCTTTTTCACAAAGAGGTTGATCATATTGAGAAATTTGATAACCTTTAGAAAGGTCCGGATAAAAATAGTGTTTGCGGTCAAACTTGCTAATTTTATTAATTGAGCAGTTTATGGCCAAGCCGGCTAAAATGGTCCAATCAATGGCTTTTTTGTTGGGAACCGGCAAGGCTCCGGGTAAACCTAAACAAACCGGACAAGTGTGGGTATTTGGTTTAATTTTAAAATGATTAGAAGGACAACCGCAAAACATTTTTGATTTGGTTTGAAGCTCAACATGAATTTCCATGCCGATAGTAGGTGTGTATTTCATAGTTTAGGGTTTTTTAAATGCCAGTTGGTTAGTTTTTGATAAGTTTTAGCTAAGTTAAATAAATTAGCTTCGCTCCAACGTGGTCCAATTAACTGCATACCTATTGGTAGGTTGTTTACAAATCCACAAGGTAAAGAAATTGAAGGTAAGCCTGATAAGCTGGCCGGAGCAGTAAATATATCCATTAAGTAAAGCTGAAGAGGATCGCTAACTTTTTCTCCTATCTTAAACGGAGATATGGGTGAAACTGGAGCTAGAATAGCATCAACCTGACTGTAGGCTTTTTTAAAGTCTTTTATAATTAAAGTTCTAACTCTGGCGGCTTTTTCATAGTACTTGGCTGAGTAGCCTGCTGATGAAACAAATGAACCCAACATAATTCTTCTCTTGGCTTCTGGGCCAAAGTAACTTCGGGGATTACCAAAACGAACTCCATCATATCTGGCTAAGTTGCTGGAAGTTTCTGTGGGGGCAATAATATAGTAAGTAGCTATTCCGTATTCGGCGTGAGGTAAAGATATGTTGGTAACTTTATAGCCATTTTCTTTTAAGGTTTTGGTGGCATTTAAAATCTTTTCTTTGATAGATTTATCTATCCCTCCAGATAAAAATTCTTTAGGAATACCTATGGTTTTAATTGGCTTGAGTTTAGTTTTATTTCTTTTTTCAATTTGAGTAGTGGCATCCTTCTTATCTTCTTTGTTAATTAAATCAAAAGCTTTTTTTAATTCTTTGGCTGATCTGGCCATTAGTCCAGGACAGTCTAGGCTGCTGGCAAAGGCAATTACTCCATAACGACTAACAGCACCATAGGTAGGTTTAATTCCAGTTAAGTTGCAGTAACAAGATGGCATTCTAATTGAACCGCAAGTGTCTGTTCCTGTTGCTAAGTCTATTTTATTGGAAGCTAGGGCCGCCCCACTTCCACTTGAAGATCCACCCGGAACAGTTGTTGTATCCCATGGATTTTGAGTTGGACCAAAATCTGAGTTTTCACCACTTGAACCATGACCCCAAGCATCCTGATTTAACTTGTACTTGGTTACAAGCCCAGATTCTTCTAAAAGTTTTACGACTGTGGCAGAGTATTGGGGTTTATACCCAGATAAAAGGTTGGAACCAGCTGTAGTTTCAATATTTTTTGTGCAAAATAAATCCTTATGTCCTACGGTTCCATTTGGGTTAACCTTAGTAAGAATAGCATTTAATTTATCTATTCTTCTCCTGGGTTTTATATTGGGTTTTTGAGTAGTTTTTTTAGTTGAAAAAACGTCATTAACAAGAAAATATCCCTTGTGGGTTTTTGATGTCTGAGATAGTGCTTGTTTTTGAGTCAAGCTTTTTTCTATTTTATCTTGACGCCAAATATTAGTTTGACCATTTAAAGTTTGATAGGTTGGACTTACCTTTGAAGTATCTATTTGATTTAATTTTTCAATATACCCAAGTATTTGCTTAAACTGTTTAGAGAAAAGCTTCTCTTCTTTTAAGGAAACAGGTAGGTTGGCTAGTTTAGCAACATGCCTAACATTAATATTGATCATGAAATTAGTTTAACAGAAGACGCTTTAAGATTTAAGAGTCAATTTATCTTTATTTATATCTACAATAACTATTGAACCTTCTTTAACTTGGTTTTCGATAATCATTAGAGATAAGGGGTCTAGAATTTTGTTTTGGATTATTCTTTTTAAAGGTCTAGCGCCGAAAACAGGATCAAAACCCAATTTTGCTAAATAATCTTTGGCTTTGTCGGTAACTTTTAATTTTAAATTTTGATTTTTTAAACGTTGGTTGACTTTTTTTAACTGAATAGTAACAATTTTTTCCAGCATTTTAGGAGTAAGGGGATCAAAAACAATAATTTGGTCCAAACGATTAATAAATTCGGGTTTAAAGGTTTTTCTTACGGATTTTTCATCTTTGAGGTTTGAAGTCATGATGATTAGGGTATTTTTAAAATTGACTACCCTACCCTGGCCATCAGTTAAACGACCGTTATCCAATATTTGCAAAAAAGCATTGAAGATTTGCGGGTGAGCTTTTTCGATTTCATCAAAAAGAATAACACTGTAGGGTTTTCTTCTGATTGCTTCGGTTAATTGACCACCTTGGTCATAGCCAATATATCCCGGAGGAGCCCCAATTAAACGAGCGATAGAATGTGATTCCGAGTATTCACTCATGTCAATTCTAATCAGAGCGTTTTCATCGTTAAATAAAAATTCGGCTAAAGCTTTGGCCAGTTCGGTTTTACCGACTCCGGTCGGGCCCATAAAAATAAAAGAGCCAATCGGTCGATTAGCTTCTGAAATACCAGCTCTTGATCTTCGAATAGCATTACTAACCTCCTTAACTGCTTTATCTTGCCCAATAACCCTAAGATGGAGTTTTTCTTCAAGAGAAGTAAGTTTTTGTTGATCTGAGGCTAGAAGTTTAGAAACCGGAATTCCAGTCCAACGATTAACTACCTGAGCGATTTCTTCCTCAGTCACTTTTAGTTTTAAAATTCTTTTTTCTTTTGGAATTTCCTGCCACTTTTTCTGTAAACTTTTAAGTTTTTGATTTAGTTTTGGTAGTTGGCCATATTTAATTTTTGAGGCTTCTTCAAGTTTGACTTGGCGTTCAAATTCAGTAAATTTAGCTTTAGCTTTTTCAACTTCTTGATTAAGTTTTTTAATTTTATTAAGCAGGTCTTTTTGAGTTTGCCATCTGGATTTTAATTCTTTTTCTTTTTCTTTTAAATCAGTTATTTCTTTTTTAATTAATTCAAGCTTTGATTTGTTTTTCTCTCTTTTAAGAGCTGAAGTTTCTATTTCAAGTTGAGTAATTTTTCTAGTCAGTTGGTCCAGACTGACGGGCATGGATTCGATTTCGATTTTAAGCCCGGCCGAAGCTTCGTCAAGAAGGTCAATGGCTTTGTCTGGCAAAAAACGGTCAGATATATACCTCGAAGATAAAGTAGTGGCGCTGATAATAGCATCATCGGTAATTTTAATACCATGATGAATTTCATATTTCTCTTTTAAACCACGTAAAATGGCAATAGTGTCTTCTTTGGTTGGTTCGTTGATAATAACCGGTTGAAAACGACGTTCCAGGGCCGCATCTTTTTCTATATATTGTTTATATTCTTTTAAAGTGGTAGCTCC
>JAYEMX010000072.1:0-9326 GCA_034718535.1 Patescibacteria group bacterium
TAACCTGAGCTTTTTTACTGGTAAGAATAACAGTTTCGGTATTTTCTGTAACCATTCTGGCAGAAACCAAGTTTCCAGTTTTGTCAGTTAGTTTGGCAACCTTAACTCCTTTACCACCTCTTTTTTGGAGGGGGAAGTTTTTAATAGAGGTTCTTTTACCTAAGCCTTTTTCCATAACCACGAAAATATCGTTAACCAATTTTCTTTTACCTTTAGCTTTTTTTCTAATCGGTTTAAAAATGGCCATTCCAACAACGTAATCATTTTCGTTTAATCTGATTCCCCTGACTCCACTGGCGGTTCTACCCATAGATCGAACATCTGTTTCTTTAAACATAATTGATTTACCAAGATGTGAGACTAACATGATGTGAAAATTACCACTGGTTTGTTTAACTCCGACCAGTTGATCGTTATCTTTTAAGTTAATTGCCTTAATGCCATTGGTACGAATATTTGAGTAAAGTTTTAAAGCAGTTTTTTTAACGGTACCTTTTTTGGTAACCATGAGCAAATAGCCTTTTTCGGTTTTATTTTTGTCTATGGCAATAACCGACTTAATTTTTTCATCAACATTAATGTTAGCTAAATTAATAATAGCTTGACCTTTGGCTTGTCTGGAACCTTGAGGAATTTCATAAACTTTAAACTTAAAGACTCGTCCCCTATCGGTAAAAATAAGCAGAGTGTCGTGAGTGTTGGCTTTAAACATTCTAGAGATTTCATCTTCTTCCTTGGTGGACATACCGGTGACTCCTTTACCACCTCTTCTTTGAGATTTATAAGTGTCAGTTGGCATTCTCTTGATGTAGCCGGTTTTAGTCATAGTAACTAAACACTCTTCTTCCGGCTCAAGGTCTTCGTCTGAAAAATTATTTAAAGACCTTTTAATAACTCGAGTTTTTCTCGGATCGGTGTATTTTTCTTTTAGTTCTGCCAGTTCTTTGACAATAGTGGCGATAACTTTTTTAGGAGTTGATAAAAGAGTGGTTAATTTATCTATAGTAATTTTTAAAATTTTGTATTCGTCTTCAATTTTCTTTCTTTCCAGAGCTGCCAGTCTTCGAAGTTGCATATCCAAAATAGCTTGAGCTTGAATATCACTAAGCTTAAATTTTTTCATTAAATTAACTTTGGCGGTATCGGCGGTAGATGATTTTTTAATGGTTTTGATAACTTCATCCAAATTATCCAGGGCAATGATTAAACCTTCCAAGATATGGGCTCGAAACTTGGCGGCTTTTAGTTGGTATTGGGTTCTTCTGATAATTACCAATTGGCGATGTTTTACGTATTCGGAAAGAATTTGCTTTAAATTTAAAAGTTGAGGAGTACCATCAATTAAGGCCACCATATTGGCCGGAAAGTTGGTTTGTAACTGAGTGTGTTTAAAAAGATTGTTTAAGACTGATTTTGGCCTGGCATCTTTTTTAAGTTCAATAACTATTTGCATGCCTTTTCTGTCAGATTCATCCCTCAGGTCTTTAATGTCGGATATTTTTTTATTTTTAACCAGATCGGCAATTTTAGCGATTAACCTGGCTTTGTTTACTTGATAAGGAAGTTCATGAACCAAAATTTTGGTGCGTCCTTTTTTGTCTTCTTCCATGACGGTTTTAGCCCTCATGGTAATACTGCTTTTACCGGTGATATAGATTTGTTCAATTACTTTTTTGTCGTAAATAGTACCTCCGGTAGGAAAGTCTGGACCAGGAAGGGTTTCTAAGAGTTCTTCAATAGTGCTTTGGCTTTGAAATTGACCGGCTAAAACTTTTGGTTTTTCCAACTCAATATTTTTTAGATCTTTTTTTCTATTTTTAGGTAAGGTGGTGGTAGATTTTGCAATTAAAGTATTAATAGTGTCAACAACTTCTCCTAAATTGTGTGGAGGTATTTTAGTGGCCATACCAACGGCAATACCATCGGCACCCATTAAAAGAAGGTTTGGTAATTTAGCCGGTAAAACAGCAGGTTCTTTTAAAGAACCGTCAAAGTTTTCAATCATGGGAACAGTGTTTTGATTAAGTTCGTTTAAAAGTTCGTTGCTAATTTTAGCCATTCTGGCTTCGGTATAACGCATGGCGGCAGGATGATCACCGTCAACAGAACCAAAATTACCATGACCGTCTACAAGCGGATATCTTAAAGAAAAATCTTGAGCCATTCTAACCATAGAGTCATAAACAGCAGTATCTCCATGAGGATGATATTTGCCTAAAACTTCTCCAACCACACGGGCTGATTTTTTATAAGGAGAGGAGTGAGTAATACCCATTTCTTTCATGGCAAAAAGAATTCTTCGGTGGACCGGCTTAAGACCGTCTCTGACATCAGGTAAAGCTCTGGAAACAATAACTGACATAGCATAATCCAGATAGGATTTTTGCATTTCATCAATAATTTGAACTGGTTTGATTTGACCGATTTTGGACATAAGTTTAAGAGAGAATTGCCTTTTCTATGGCGGGGGCGATATCCTTTTTTCTTGATAGTTTGGGACCGATATCTAGAATATTATTTGAAACTTTTTTATTAAAAGCTTTTTCAGCTATTTGTTTTTCTTGATTGGATAAAATTAAAATTTTTGAATTTACCTTTATAATATCGGAAATAACTAGAAAAGCCAGGTCCAGGTTTTGATCTTTTTTAGCCTTGGTTAAGGCTGATAGTAAGTCAGATACTTTATTTTTAAGCAAGTTTTCTTGTTCAACGGTTTCAAGTTGGCTGATAAAAACTTTTTTATTAGAAAAGTTATAAATTTTATAGTCATTGGTAATAATTTTTTCATTGGTTAAAGTGGAAATATCAGATTTAGCTTTAAAGATTTCCAGGGTGAGATTTTTAATGTTTTTTATGTCGGAGATTTTAGCTAATTTACTAGCGGCGTTTTTATCTACTTCAGTGGTAGTTGACGATTTGAAGCCAACAGTATCTGATACGATGGCACAAAGCATTAAAGCAGCCAGTTTTTTAGGTATAGATACTTTATGTGTTTTCATTAAATTATGAGCAATAGTACAAGTTGAACCCCAGGCTTTCATGGTTAGAAAGATTGGCTGACTTAGTTTTAAGTTTATTTTATGATGATCAAAAATGTCTGTAATTTGATTTGGATTTATTTTAGCTAGCATTTGGGAGGTTTCATTGTGGTCGACTAAAACTATTTTGTCTTTTGGTTGAATATCTGATGCTTTAATTAATTGAAGCGGAGTTTGGTTGAATTTTTTAAATATAAATTGAGTTTCAGGGTTTAAATTATGAGTGATACAAGCTACAGAATTAGGATGATTCCAACAATCCATAGAATCAAATAAATGTTTAAAAGCCAGGGTGGCTATGACAGCATCTGTATCAGGTTTAATATGTCCGATAATATAAGTTTTCATATGTCTAGAGTAGCCATTTTAGCACGAGTTTGAATAAATTTTCTTCTGGGGGGAACTTCTTCTCCCATTAAGGTTCTAAAAACATCGTCGGCTTTTTCGGCGTCTTCAATTACTATTTTTTTTAGAATTCTTTTTTTAGGATCCATAGTAGTATCCCAAAGTTGTTCCGGATTCATTTCTCCCAAACCCTTGTAGCGTTGAAGGTTGAATTTTTTACCTTTGATTTCTTTTAGATATTGATTTTTTTCTTCTTCGGAGTAAACATATTTTTCAATTTTACCGTGTTTAATTTTAAATAAAGGAGGAAGAGCAACATAAAGGTATCCCCCATCGATAATTGGTTTTAAATGTCTAAAAAAGAAAGTGAGAGTCAGAGTGGTGATGTGTTCTCCGTCAACGTCAGCGTCGTTCATAATAATAATCCGATGATAGCGAAGTTTTTCCGGATTAAAGGTTTCGCCTATTCCAGCTCCAAGAGCGATGATAAGATTTTTGATTTCTTGCGAAGAAATTATTTTGTCAAGTCTGGCTTTTTCGGTATTAAGAATTTTAACCCGAAGCGGTAAAATAGCTTGAAATTTTCGATCTCTTCCTTGTTTGGCGCTACCTCCGGCTGAATCTCCCTCAACAATAAATAGTTCTGATTGTTTCGGATCTTTTGATTGACAATCGGATAATTTACCAGGCAAGGTTGAACCTCCGAGGGCACCTTTTCTAACCACGGCGTCTTTAGCGGCTCGGGCGGCTAATCTGGCTTTGGCGGCTAATAAGATTTTACCCAAAACTTTTCTGGCTTCGCTTGGATTTTCTTCAAAATGAGCGGTTAAGAATTGTTTAGTGACCTTAAAAACCGCTGATTGGGCTTCGGGGTTATTTAATTTATTTTTGGTTTGAGATTCAAATTGAATTTCACTGCTGTGCATTTTAATGTAAACCACGGCAGTTAAACCCTCTTTTAAGTCATTGGCGGTTAAACCACTTGATTTTTTCTTGTTATTTTTTAGGTCTTTAAGCAGGTTGTTTTTAAGACCGTAATTTTTAACTACTCGATTTAAGGCCATTTTAAAACCGGTTAAATGAGTACCGCCATCACGGGTATTAATCACATTGGCAAAAGTTTGAATGTTTTCGTTATAAGAATCGGTATATTGCATGGCTATTTCAACTCCGATAGTACCAATAGGGTTATCTTCAAGTTTAATTTCTTTTGAGAAATGAATGATTTGATGAAGAGTTTTTTTGGATTTGTTTAAATGTTTAACTAGTGATTGAATTCCGCCGTCAAAATAAAAGTGAGATTCTTCATCAGTGCGTTCATCATAGAGATGAAAAGTTAGTCCGCCGATTAAAAAGGCTCTTTCACGACATAAATTTTTAATTTTGGTAAAATTATAATCGCGAGTTTTTTTGAAAATTTGTTTATCCGGTAAAAAAGCACTGATGGTAAAGGATTTTGAATTAGGAATGGGAAAATGAGTTGATTTTAGAAGTTTTTTTAAATCTGTTTTTTTGGTTACGGGAATTAATTTGGTAGTGGCTTTGCCTCTTTTGTAGTCTTGGTAAACTATTTTTTTATCCCTTTTAACAATTACTCTCATCCAACTTGATAGAGCATTAACAGCCGAAGAACCAACACCATGAAGACCAGATGAAGCCTGGTAAGCTTCAGAACCAAATTTACCGCCGGCGTGGAGTTTAGTCATAGTAATTTCCAAAGCCGAAAGACCTGATTTATGTTTATCAATGGGGATTCCCCGACCGTCATCCATGACTACGGGATAGCCTTCTTTATTAATAGTGACCCAGATATTTTTAGCAAAACCGGGAATAGCTTCGTCAACTGAATTATCTATGATTTCGGTTAAAATATGATGAAGGCCTTTTTCGTCGGTGGAGCCAATGTACATGCCGGGTCGTTTTCTAACAGGCTGAAGTCCTTCTAAGACAGTAATGTCCGAAGCGGTATAGCTATTTTTAGAATTAGAGTTTGTCATAAATGTTTTGAGACTAATAACCTTAACAGGAGAGTTAACTACCTGTCAATATTTTATCAAGTTTAATATGAAAAGAAAAGCGATTCTAAAGCCAGCTTGGGGTTGAGGTTGGCATTAAGTCGATTAATTGATAAAGTTAATTTTTTAATTAATTGATGGTGGTTAATAATATTTGGTTTTAAAAATAGGATTTGGTTTTTACAAAATTGAATGGCCTCTTTTTTATTAGCGGCATAAGTGGAAATAAGACCGATTCTTTTTGGGATTGAGGATTTAACAAGTTGATTATAAATAGTTTTTTGAGCCAAGCGAGTATCTTTGCTTAACTTGGTTTGGTTTTTAAGTTGAATGATTTGGCAACGAGAAGTAATAGTTTCCAATAGTTGATTTTGATTTTTAGTCAGGAGGATTATTAGAGAATTTTTTGGCGGTTCTTCTAAAGTTTTTAAAAGTGCGTTTTGGGCGGGAATAGTCAGTTTTTCAGAATTTATAATTAAAACAATATTTTTATTGTTCTTATAAGGTTTTTTACTTAAAAATATTTCTATGTCTCTAACTTGTTTGATGGTAATAGACGGATCAGGTTTTAATATTCTGACGTCTAGGTTTTTTTTGATAATAGTTTTAGCAGATTGATTGGCTTTTTCAAGTCTTTTTTGTTGGTTGGCGCCGGTAATTAGAATGGAGTGCATGTTGACATTATAACCAATTAACCGCGATAATGTGAATATGCCTGCCCCAGACACAACATTATTGGATTTGCTTAAAGCTAAAAATAAGCTAAATGAAGCCGATTATCAGAGGGTTAAAGCCGAGCTGATTAACTCCACTCTTTTACCTGAAGATATTTTGATGTCTCATAATCTTTCTTCTGAAGAAATAATTTCCGAAGCTAAAGCCGAGATTTTAAAGATTCCTTATTTAGATGTAAGTACTACCAGTGTTTCTCCGGAAGCTTTGAATGTATTACCTGAAGCGGTGGCAATTAAATATTTGGCCTTACCCATTTCGATTGATAAGGAAAATAATGTTTTGTTGTTGGCGATGGCTAATCCGGTTGATCTTCAAGCTCTTGAATTTATTGAAAGAAAAACCGGCATGAAAATTAAACCTCATTTGGGAGGAAAGAATAAATTAGCAAAAGAAATTAAGTTAAGATATGCTCAAAGTTTATCCAGTGAGGTGACAGAGGCCCTAAAAGATACGGCGGCTTCAAGACCCGAGATTAAATTGAGAGCCAAGGAAATTAGCGGTGGAGTGATTAGGGAAGCTCCGGTGGCCAAGATTGTTTCAACCATTTTAGAGTTTGCCATTAGGGCCAGGGCTTCAGATGTTCATATTGAACCGTTGGAAGAAAAAACCAGAGTGCGTTATAGAATAGATGGAATTTTGTATGAAAAGTTGGTATTACCTAGGAATGTTCATAATTCGGTGATTTCCAGAATTAAGATTTTATCTCACATGAAGATAGATGAGAAAAGAATTCCTCAGGATGGTCGGTTTAACTTTATGGCTGCTAATGAAGAGGTGGATTTAAGGGTCTCGAGTTTACCGACTTCTCATGGCGAAAAAATTGTGATGAGATTATTGAAAAAGGCTTTAAAGGTGCCGGCGCTATCTGAATTGGGTTTGAGGGGAAAAGCTTTGGTGAATTTGGAAAATTCGGTCAGGGTGCCTCACGGAATTATTTTAGTGACCGGTCCAACCGGTTCGGGTAAAACTACCACTTTGTATTCGATTTTAAATAAAATTAATCTTCCAAAAGTTAATATTATGACTTTAGAAGATCCGGTTGAGTATCAAATCGGTGGAATTACTCAGACTCAAGTTAATGTTCAGGCCGGTTTAACTTTTGCTTCGGGTTTGAGATCCTTTTTAAGACAAGACCCGGATATTATCATGGTTGGTGAGATTAGAGATACGGAGACGGCCGAATTGGCCATTCAAGCTTCTTTAACCGGGCATTTGGTGTTTTCAACTTTGCATACCAATAGTGCGGCTGGAGCTTTACCCAGACTTTTAGATATGAAAATGGAACCATTTTTAATGGCTTCTTCAATGACTTGTATTGTTGGTCAACGAGTGGTTAGGAAGATTTGTGAGCATTGTAAGGAGAGTTATACTCCACCTCAAGAAGTAGTAGCTGATATGAAAAAGGTTTTAGGACCGTTATTGACCAAAGAAAATTTTAAACTTTATCGTGGTAAAAAATGTCAGGAATGTAATGGGACCGGTTATTTGGGCAGAGTGGGTATTTTTGAAGTGTTGCCGATTACCGAAAAAATCGGCAGACTGATCTTAGAACAAGCTCCGTCTTCTAAAATTACAGCCCAAGCAGTAGCTGATGGGATGATTAGTATGAAGCAAGATGGTTATATGAAAGTGATTGAAGGGATAACTACTCTTGAAGAAGTTTTGAGAGTAGCCGAAACTTAAAAAATAGGAGGTTATATGGATATTAAAAAATTGTTAAAATTAGTGGTAGATAAAAATGCTTCGGATTTACATATTGTGGTTGGAGTGCCACCATATATTAGGATGGACGGAAAGTTAATTCCGGTTGAGGGTGAAGCAGTGGTGGGTAAAGAGGTAGCCAAAAATCTAATTTTTCCTTTACTTAATCCCCAACAAAAAGATTTGTACTTGGTGAATAAAGAAATTGATTTATCAGTTCAGTTTGGCAAGTTGGCTCGATTTAGGGTAAATGCTTATTTTGAAAAAGGCAATATGGCGGCGGCTTTGAGATTAATAGGTGAAAAAATAAAATCGATTGAGGAGTTGGGCTTACCTAAAATTTGTAATGAATTATCCGGATTAAAGCAAGGTTTGGTACTGGTGACCGGTCCAACCGGACATGGAAAAAGTACTACTTTGGCGGCGATTGTAAATGAGATTAATAACAATAGAGCAGATCACATTGTGACAATTGAAGATCCAGTCGAGTATATTTATGAGCCAAATAAAAGCATAATTTCACAGAGGGAAATGCATGGAGACACTCATTCTTGGTCGGTAGCTTTAAAATCAGTGTTGAGAGAAGACCCAGATGTAGTGTTGGTGGGAGAGATGAGAGACCATGAAACAATTGCGGCGGCTTTGACGGTGGCTGAAACCGGCCATTTGGTGTTAGCTACTCTTCATACTAATAATGCGGCTCAAACCATTGATAGAATCGTGGATGTTTTTCCAGAACATCAGCAAGCTCAAATTCGGGTTCAGCTAAGTAATGTTTTGTCTGCGGTTTTAGCTCAAAGATTAATTCCGGTTATTGGCGGGGGTAGAATTGCGGCTATGGAGATTTTACTGGGAACAACGGCGGTTAAAACCAGTATTCGTGAAGGTAAATCTCATATGATTAATAATGTGATTCAAACTTCCGGAGAATTGGGAATGCAGTCATTGGAAAAAGATTTAGCCAGACTGGTTAATGCCGACAAAATTGACATAAATGTGGCTAAAGAGTATTCTTTGGCACCGCAAGAATTAGCTAGGTTGGTAAAGAAGTAAAATATGGAAAAATTTGACTACATTGCAACCGATAAAAAGAGCAATAAAGTTAAAGGGCAAGTGGAGGCGTTGAACCAAATTCAGGCTCAAAGTATTTTAAAGGAAAGAGGTTTGTTCATCATTAGCATGAATAAAATCGAAGTAATGCCGGCTTGGATGAAAATGTTTGAAGTTTTTAATAAGGTTAAAAAACAGGATGTGGTTCATTTTACAAGACAGCTGGCAACTATGATTAAAGCAGGGCTTCCTTTGACGACTGCTTTATCAATATTAAAATATCAATCTAATTTAACTATGGCTAAAGTGGTGGATATAAACCGCTTGATGAACTATATGGGATAAAAAGAGTTGATGTATCTACATATCAAGCAACTTCAGGAGCTGGAAAAGCTGGTATGGAAGAGTTAGTTATGCAGATGCAAAAAAGTCTTGCATCTGC
>JAYEMX010000073.1:0-2084 GCA_034718535.1 Patescibacteria group bacterium
CAAGGGGCGGGCTTAATTTATCAGATTATTTTTCCTATTTTTTCTTCTATTCAAAATAACTCTAGCAGACTTAAAAGGGGAGTTTTAAAATCACTTGGCATAACTTTTATTTTTAGCTTGTTTTTTGGACTTTTTATTTATAAATTTTCTCCGATTTTAATTGAATTAATACTTGGCAAAGAATGGCTCCCTATGATTCCGGCTTTAAATATACTTATTATTTTTGGAATTTTAAGACCTTTAATTTCCGTAGGCGTAGCATTATTTGACGCCGTCGGTCAACCAAATCTTACCGCGACCGTTAATTTAATTAAATTAATCGCTTTAGTTATTTTTATTTTCCCCTTAATTCACAAATTTGGTATTATCGGTGTTGCTTGGGCGGTGGTAATTGCTCAAATTGCGGTTTATCCTTGGTTTATCGTCAAATTAGTCAAAACTCTCAAATAATTTATGCAAATAGGTAGCCTTAACTATAATCATAAAAACTATAAGGTTTTTTTTAATAAAAAGTCCCAAATCGCTTCTCTAAAACCATTACCCGATAAAGTTGAATTAAAAAAATATTATCAAACCTTTCCTTTAGATAAACTTGATAAAATTAAAGAAAACAAAAGGCTTAAATCAATTGAAAAGTTTAAGACAACCGGTAAAATTTTAGATATTGGATCGGCTAGAGGGCATTTTTTATATATGGCGAAAAAAAGAAATTGGAAATGTACGGGAATTGATATTTCTAAAAAGGCTTGTGAGTATGCTAAAAAACACTATCAGCTTAATTGTCAACAAGGCACTTTGGAAACAATTAAATTAAAAAATAATTATTTTAATGTTATTACTTTTAACGCTTCTCTCGAACATCTTAGATTTCCCGAAAAAGCTTTAAAAACCGCCTATAAATTTCTTAAACCAAACGGGCTTTTAGTTGTTAGAGTTCCAAATATTCGAAGTTGCGAGTATTATCTTCATAAATATTGTAAATTGCCATATCATGGATTTATTTTTCAACACCTTCACTATTTTACCCCAAAAGGTTTAAAGTTTTTGGTTGAAAAGTCTGGTTTTAAAACAATAAAAATTACCAGTCGTCATTTTTCCAGTCCTGAAAAATTAAGCATGCATCCATATTGGCTAATCCTTAACTTAACAAAAAGGTTTTTAGAATATACAAACTTTGGCGGTAATTTATGTTTTGGCAATGTTTTATATTTATATGCTAAAAAAAACTAATAAAATTTTACTGATTACCCCGATTAATCCTCAGTTAACTAAGGATAAACCTTTGCCTCGGTATCAAATTCAAAACTATTGGTTAAAAGCCTTAAAATCTTTAAAATATCAAGTGATTATTTTTGGCTTGGAAAAAAAGCAGCTAAAAATAACTAACTACTTTAAACTCAATAAAGTGATTAAAAATTACCAACCAGATCAAATCTTTTTTTCTGCCGGAATAGACAAACTTTATTCTATCAAAAATACTATCTTTTTTTGTGGTGTTCCTCTAACTAAAATATCCAATTCAGAAAGAAAAATTGGAGTAAAAGCCAAGTTAATTATTGTAAATGACCCAAAACATTTAAAACAATGGCAAAAAATAACTAAAACTAAAATTATTAATTTACCTTTTTCAGCTGTTGATCCTGATTTTTTTAAACCGACTAAATCTAAAAAAAAGTATAACTTTGTTTTTATTGGCACTTTATTTAAAAATCGCCAACTTCAATTAATTAAATTAATCAATCAAGATCTTGATTTAAAAATTTGGGGTTGGATCCCGCCATCCATAATCCTTAATCCAGCTCTAAAATCAAACTATCAAGGAGAAGTTTGGGGAAGGCAAGTTGCTAAAATTTATCAACAATCAAAAATAGCTTTAAATTTGGTTCCAGATCATATGATCGATGGTGGAAACTTAAGAACTTTTGAAATTCCAGCCTGTAAAACTTTACAATTTATTGATAAAATTAATCCTAACTACTATCAAAAAGATAAAGAAGTTATTGTTTTTAAATCTCCGGAAGATCTAAAAAATAAACTTGAATTTTATTTATCTCACCCTAAAAAAAGAAAAAAGATTATTCAAG
>JAYEMX010000074.1:0-2079 GCA_034718535.1 Patescibacteria group bacterium
TCTCAAAGATGATACTCCCGATAATTTTCACGGAATGAATATTTCTGGTCCAACTCCATTAAAAGGTGGATCTTTTAAAATTATTGACATTCGAGCCGGAGCCACTATGGCTTTGGCCGGTTTAGTCGCTCAAGGTCAGACTAAATTAACTGGGTTAATTCACCTTGATCGTGGCTACGAAGATTTTGCCGGACGATTACTGCAACTTGGTGCTAATATTAAAAGAACAAAAACTTAATTTATGTGTGGAATTTTTGGTTTGGTCGGTGATAAAAAAAATGCCGCTGAAGTTGTTATTAAGGGTCTAAAAAAATTAGAGTATCGTGGTTATGATTCTTGGGGGATTGCGATTAAAAGTAAAGAGAAAATAAAAGTAGAGCGTCATCTTGGCAAAATTGGTCAAGCTAAAACCACTCTGCCAAAATCCAATCTTGGTTTAGGTCACACCCGCTGGGCCACTCATGGTGGAGTTACCATTGGTAATGCTCATCCTCACCTGGATTGTCAAAAAAATTTATGCTTGGTTCACAATGGAATTGTGGAAAATTTTAGACCTTTAAAAGAAAAATTAATAAAAAATCATAAATTTAATTCAGAGACTGATACGGAAGTAGCTCTTCATTTAATTGAAGAAAACCATAAAAAAATGAATTTAGTAAAAGCCGTTAAAAAATCTTTTAAACAAATTCACGGTATGAATGCTTTTATAATTCTTAACTCTAAAAAAAATGAGTTGGTAGCAATTAAAAACGGTTCACCCTTAACTATTGGTTTAACCAAGAACACTACCTATATTTCCTCGGATGTTTGGTCTTTACTTGATCACACCTCTAAGGTGATATTTTTGGAAGATAATCAATTAGCTCACTTAACTGCCGGTAAAGTTTCCATTATTGATCTTAAAACCAATAAAAAAATTAAACCAAAAATTGTCAAACTTAACTGGCAGTCCGAGCAAAGCCGTCTTGGTAAATTTCATCACTATATGCAAAAGGAAATTAGCGACCAGCCAAAAGTTTTAGATAATTTAAGCAGATTAGACCCGAACAGCTTAAAAATAGTCATTAACTCTGTCAAAAAATCATCAGAACTCTATCTTTTAGGTTGTGGCACTGCTTACTATGCTGCTCTTTTTGGTGAATATCTTTTTAACTTCAACAAAATAAAAGCTAAATCAATTATTGGCTCGGAGTTTATCAAGTATAAAAAACTTTTATCTAAAAAAGATGTTTTTTTAATGTTATCTCAAAGTGGTGAAACTATTGATGTGGTTGAAGCCGTAAACTTGGCCAAATCTAAAAAAATGAAAGTCATATGTTTGACTAATGTTCTTGGTTCGACTCTTTACAGAAAGTCAGACCATCAAATTTTACTTCAAGCCGGTCAAGAAGTGGCTGTTGCCTCCACTAAAGCTTTTACCGCTAAATTGGCCATCTTAATTCAACTTGCTTATTTAAAAACCAATAACTTAAAACTGGGTCAAAAATTAATAAGCCAATCAGCCAAAGAAATTTTAAAAATACTTAAACCTTCATATCAAAAAAAGCTGATAAATCTAGCTAAAAAACTAAAAGATCAAGATCACTTGTTTGTTATCGGAAAGCAGTTATCTTATCCGATAGCCATGGAAACTGCTTTGAAAATTAAGGAAGTTAGCTACATTCATGCTGAGGCGCAAGCCGGTGGGGAATTAAAACACGGACCAATTGCTTTAATAGACCAAGGCACTCCTTGTATTATAATTGCTCCCTTGGATGAAACTTTTACAGATATAATTTCTGCTGCTCACGAGTTAAAAGCTAGGGGTGGTTATATTATTGGTATTTCGCCAAAAAATAACCCAGTTTTTGATATTCATTTAAAAGTTAAAGATCTTAAACAGGCCACAGCAATTCTTAATACGGTTATTGCTCAATCTTTAGCCTATTACTTGGCTGTTGCCAGAGGACTTAATCCGGACAAACCCAGAAATCTGGCCAAATCCGTCACCGTTAAATAAATCGACACTTCAGGGTTTATCCTTGAAGTGTCATAGAATAGATATTTTATATATGTTATTATTTTAAATATGAAAACATT
>JAYEMX010000075.1:0-2058 GCA_034718535.1 Patescibacteria group bacterium
TTCATTGTTACTATATCTCTTGGTCTCATATATTCAGTGATTTCTTTCCTATGTTCACTTATAAAGCTTCTTGGTTTTAAATAAAATCCGCCAGCTTCACCCATTTCCATTTCTAACATAATACCACTTTGAACACTTTGAGTTTCTGCATTACTTTCTAATAATGTTATTCCCTCTTTCATTAACCAACTGTCAAATGTCATAACACCTTCTTGCAGACATTGACCGATATAAAATCCACAGAGAGCAGCGTGAGCATGTTTATTTAGAATTGGAATATCTTTTTCAGCTAAGCTGGCTCCATATTTTTTCTTTACTTGTTTTGGAGCTGAGCATAACATGGTTATAACTAAGACTTGTTTTCCGAGTTCTTTTGCTTTTTGATGAATGATTTGGGCTATTTCAGCCCCATATTTATCTTCACCAACAATTTCATTGTCTAAAATATAGGCTGTAGCTAAATCTCCTTTTTCTAGTTCTTGGAATAATTGTTGGAAATTACCTCGATCATCAACTTCTACATTGTCTCCAAAACCATTATTAAAAGCAGGGGTTAGAGTGTGTCGCCAATCACCATCTTCAATATATACAATTGTGTGTTTGGTAGAATTGTTTGGCATAAGTTTTAATCAGAATCCATAATTTCTTTAAGTTGAGTTATTTTTCCTACAAGATCATCAGTAGTTATCTCAAGTTCTTCTACTTGATTAATATCTTGTATTCGAAAGTACATAAGAAGGGCAAGACCAACACCATACATACATGTAGCTTGTTCTTGAGAAAATTCTTCAAGTGCATATCTGTCTAGCATTTTCCAAGCAATCTCTGTAGTGGGTTTATTTTCTTGTAAGAAATCAAAAATATCTTCAAGGCTTGGTTTAAGGTTTGGTGGGATTATTTCTTTTGACATATATTTTTACATTAATTAATAATATGTTTTAATAATAACTGTTATAGGGTAGTGGTTGCTTGAGTTGAGGCTTAATGGAGAATGTCTTATAGTATGTAGTTACTTGGGAAAAAGGGTGAGAGTGATTAATTTTTTTTAAGCAAAAATCTTCGAAAAGAGGGTTGCCAGGCTTTACCATTGTCAATATCAAATTGCTTGATGATTTTAAAGTTAGCTTTTTTAAATAATTCTTGGTAGTAAGGAACAGTAAAGCAGTTTCTTTGAAGTTTTTCTTGGGCGATAAAGACCCAGGGTTTGTGGTGATTTAAAGGTGCTTTTTGCTGGTTACTGCCAAAACGAGAGGATTCGTAACGATTATCAATTACAACTGAAATTAACACAAAACCTTTAGGTTTTAAAATACGATAAGTGTGTTTCATGGCTTGTTGGTTTTGTTTATGAGTGGTGTTAAAATTTAATCTAAAGTCATTAATAACAGTTGAGAAAGAGTTGGTTTGGAGTCGAGAGTATCTAATATCATCGTAGAGAGTGACGAGGTGGTGAAGATTTAGCTTTTGAGCTTTTTGTCGGTGGAGCTCTAAGGCTCGATCATCAGAGTTGGTAAAGTAAATTGGGATTGAGTTTTTAAAAGTAGCTTTGGCGTAGGAATGGAGAGTATCGATGTTGTCGTGAGAGTAAGAGTTGATAACTAGAATGGCCGGGTGAGGGTCGGTTTTAAGAAAATTGGTAAGATGACGGGTGAGCTTTTCTTTGTTGAGAGCAAAGAGTAGGTTGTGAATGGTTTGGCGTTGGTTTTTAGGGTTGTTCATGTAGTCAAGATAGGCTTTGGTGGGGTGAGTGCCGGGAACGGGACTGGTGGGAGTTTTTTTTGGTAAGGTGAATGAAGATTGGGTGAGTAGATAGCCACGGTTTCTAATGGTTTTTAGAGTCCAACTTGAGTCAAGTTTTTTTCTAATATGGTGAATGAGAGTGTCGATGTTCCAGTCAGAGTATTTTTCCATCCAGTTATTGCCGTATAAAGATTGGGCGATTTCATCTCTTGAACAAATTTGATTTTGATTTGAAAATAGATGATTGATTATTTTTGATTCAGAAAGAGTAAAGGGGGTATTGGAAAGATTTTGTTGTTTGCAAAATGATTGGGTTTT
>JAYEMX010000076.1:0-2054 GCA_034718535.1 Patescibacteria group bacterium
GTGCCCTTAATCGGTATTGAGACTCCGAAGACTGTTTGCCTTGCGGCTTCCAGCCTCGTTATGAGGATGCGAAATCCAAACGATTGGTACAATTTCCCGGGAGCTTCAACCAATAATGGCTTCACCACACATCAGCTGTCCCGGTAGGGTACTGTTGGGAGAACAACAGGTTTTATCAAAGAACATATATCTCAGTAAAACAATCACTTATGCGACATCGTGTCGCAATAATGTTTGTGTATGTGTAGTGCGGGATTAAAAGCACGAAACTTTTAATTACGCACGAAGCCAATTCGTTTATTCAGTATTTCAAATTTTCCGTCAACCATCAAAAACTAATTGGCGGTGTTGCAACAACGAGCAGCTGCCCCAAAAACCCGCATTACATATGACACTTTGTTGGCGGTCAGTGCATTTTCTTCATAAGGATTATACTATTTTGGAGAAAGCTGATCTATCGTAATACTTATATCATCAAACAACCTTTTACCATTTTTATCAATAAATTCAGCTCTCAAAGTAGCGGGCTCTACTGTTTCATCAGCAGTGATCTTCATAAAAGTATGAGGTATTACAGCATCACGTATAAGGTTAGGATGAGGCACATTAAGACTTTTTATTGTTTTCTGATGTAATGGTGAAGTAATAAATTGATAAAGTGGATATCCAATTTGTTCTTCTGTATTGTATCGAAGAACACGAGAAACATGAATATCTCCACCAATAAGAACAACTCCTGATATTTTTTGATCACCAATAAATTGAAAAAGCGCATCACGTTCGTGCATATATGTCCCCCAATCGTCTTTTTCTCCATTTTCTTTGTCATCCCAAATCATTCCACATGCAATTAACTTAAATGTTGCTTTTGATTCGGCAAGAGATTTTTTCAACCATTCCCATTGTGTTTTTCCCAATAGTGTTTTTTTAGTAGAATCAGCATATGAAGAAGTTGTCCAAGACCACCACCGGGTATCGAGAATGAAAACTTCTGTTGCTCCATAACTAAATTTAGTATAGATTCCTTCATTACCATCACCAAAAGAAGCATTGGGTCTGTATTCCTTAAATGCTTTTAGTGAATTCTCTTTTCCCTCTGCTCTACCATCTGAGTCATTGTAGGCAAAATCGTGATCGTCCCAAGTACCCCAAAATGGAATTGATTGAGTTAGGTTTTTAAATGCCGGAAAATTTGAGAACGCCATGTATTTTTCTCTTTGAGAACTTAACTCTGTTGCATCAATATATGGAGTATCCCCTAAAAGAACTACACCATCAACATTAGATTTTCCGATACGATTCCAAACTTCTGAAGTGCCCTTTACATAGTTTGAACCAGAACCAAATGCAATACTTATCCGACTTTTACTATTATCTGTAGGTGCTGTTTTGAAGTATAGATTTTCACCTTCATCAACAATTGCCTTTCCTTTTTTTATTCGGTAATTATAATATGTACTAGATTCTAGATCCACCACATACCATTTAACACAGTAATCATTAACCTTTTGTGATTCTGCATTAAATTTCTTCCATTTTTTTTCAGATACTTTTTTAACCTCTAAAGTGTACTGTCCTTCTGTATTTATTCTTGCCCAAATTATTGTTGAATTCGTGTCTGTATGCCCTATCAACGGACCGATAACTTGTATTGATTTTTGTCCAAAAACTAAAATGGTATTCGAAAAAAGTAATAGTGTCGCAATAATCAGTGTTGAGATTGTCTTAGTAAGTCCAATTTTCATAATTTCCTTTTTTAATATACTGTAATTATTTACCGTTTGATTCTAATTTATTTGGATAATCGTCAGCATTGCCGCACCGGGTAGCTTACGCCCCCTAAGAACTGTACGTGCCAGTTTCCCGGCATACAGCTCAGGCACTTTTAAGGCTTTCCCGGCGAAGGGAAACCCGGCTGTTAATATTAGTTTCCATTTCAATAAAAGTAGTAATTTGTTTACTTTCTTTAGCTAAATCCTCTCTCCATTTACGCCGTTGAAAAAAGTACTTGTCAAATTCCGGCAAGTATGGGTTGGCTTTGCTTTTAATCTTCA
>JAYEMX010000077.1:0-9044 GCA_034718535.1 Patescibacteria group bacterium
TCGCCGTCGTAGTTAAACTCAAAGGTAACCGGTTTTTCAATAGAGTTTACAATATATAGATTACCCAAAGGATTGGGGCTTAAGATACCTGAGCCATATTTTTTAGGAATTTCATTAATTATAGCGAAGTTGTGGTCAGACGGACTATATGCGGTTAAGCCGGCATCTTCAGCCACCCAGTACATTAAAGAAGCCAAATGGCAGACACCATCTCCTATTAAATTACCACTATTCTTAAAACCTTCGCTACCAATAAAATGGGCGTTAGTGGTTTTAACCAGATTATCTGAGTACTTTGGCAAAGTGTTCTCATGAAAAGCAAAAGTTTCAGTGGGGTTTAGAGTAAACTCGGTTTTGAGGGGTTGGTTAGAAACTTGTTCCCAATCAATCTCACTTTTATTCTCGACCCTGTTATCAAGATAATATAAAGCTAAGAGAATATTGTCCTTAAATACATTGTTGACAAATTGACTGTCCCATCTGTTTTCCAGGTTCATACTATGAGAGGCTAAAACCAAACTGGAAGCCCCCAAAATCTTTGGCTGGGTTAGGTGTAAATGAAGAGATAAAATCAGTTCATATAGCATAGCAAGATGCGAGTATATCATACTATAGGATAATTGCAATATCGGGCTAAGTGGGTTATTCTTAAGGAACAATGGGAAAGAAATTTTTAGGGTTTTTAATGATTGCGGGGTTGATTGTAGGTGGAGTATTTTATTTTAAACCTGAAGATAAACTTCAAGAAAATAAGTCAGATTTTAAGCTTCAAGTAGAAAACGGAGTTAAGGGAGTTTTTCATGGTCAAGAGATAATGCCACCAATAATTGATTTGACTAAAGTTGAGCCGGAAACTCAGGTGTTGGGTGAAACTGATCCGGTGGCTAAAAAACGAATCTTGATTAATTTAAGCACTCAAACTTTAAGCGCTTATCAGGGAGACGATTTGTTTATGGAGGCTTTGATCTCGACTGGAAAATGGGGACGGACGCCGACCGGTGAATTTACTATTTGGTCTAAGTTTAAAGCGACCCGTATGTCTGGCGGTTCAGGAGCTGACTATTACAATCTACCTAATGTGCCTTATACGATGTTTTTTTCCGGTTCCGGAGTTGCCGCCAGTAGAGGTTTTGCTCTTCATGGAGCTTATTGGCATAATAATTTTGGCCACACGATGAGTCATGGTTGTGTCAATATGAGGACGATTGATGCCCAAAAATTATTTAATTGGGCGGATGTTAATGAAAAAATAACGATTTATGATGAAGAATCAAAGTAAATCATTACTATGGTTAGTTATCAGCCTGACTGTTGTTGGCGGGTTGATGTTTTTATGGCCTAAGCCGGTAGGGGCTCCGATTCAAGAGATAACTGTGTCGAGCCCCAGTCCCAGTCCGGAGCCGATATTAACTGCCATTTCAGCAGATGGAGAAATAGCTTTGGAAATGAAGCAGGTAAAAGGGGCTGAAATGATCACTTGGACTTTGAAAGCCGGTAGAGATAAAAAAGCGTTTAGAAAAATCTTTTGGCAAACTTTATCAAAAGATATGACTATGTCGATTCCGTTTAACACAGTGTCACCAGATAATAAGTATTTGTTTTTAAAACAAAGCGGACCAGATAAAACCCGCTATTTAGTATTAACCACCAGTGGTGAGCCGATAATGCCGGAAACCCAGACAATTGAGTTCGCCAAACAATTTGAGTCAGAGTATCCGGAGTATGTGATTACCGAGGCGACCGGTTGGGGTGGGATTGACTTAATTGTGTTTAATACTGACAAAATCGAGGGTGGGATCGGGCCATCTTTTTGGTATGAAGTCCCGACAAAATCGTTTATTCGACTGTCCAATCGGTTTGAGTAGTTTTGTTGGTTGTTTTAATTTTTTAGTTAAGCTAGTATTAATATATGACTGCTCGTGCTAAAAGGCGAAGTTTGGTGCTTAGGGTGGGTTTAGTTATTTTAGTTTTTGGTTTGATGGGGGCAAAATGTAGTAAGAGTAAGACTGGCCAGGATGATTTAAATAATTTTAAACAAGTAGCAGTCACTGATTTGTATGGAGTGTTTCAAAAAACAGCTAATCAGCTTGGTTTGGAAGCTGATTTAGTAGAGATAGACAAGGAGCATCCGACTCAAATGATTTATAACGGGTTTAGGATTATGAGTATAAAGGCAGTGCGAGTGGATAGTAAGTTGGCATTGAAGAGTTTAGCTAGTAGCTATGGATTAAAGTCTTTTGAGTTAGATAGTTTTATTAATGATCTTTGTAATCGAAAAAAGAATGAGTATGGGGCGGCAATTAATGTGTTTGAGATTAGTGATTATCAGACTTGCGGATATTCTGGTGAATCAAAAACCGGTGCTTATGCTGGTAGTGTCATACTAGTTGGTAACTATATTTTAACTTCTGATAAGCCACCACCAAAAAGGAAAGATGTACTTAATGAGGAAACAGGAGTTTATGAGCAAGTAATAGTTGAGGGTTGGAGTTGGGACCATCAAGGAGCTACGCAAACATTTGTAAATAATTTTTTGGAGAAATACAAATGAAAAAATGGTTAATATTATCAGGAGTATTAGTTGTATTTTTAGGACTAGGGTGGGTGGGGCAAAGAGGTTTTGATTCAGGAGATTGGGCAATATATGAAAATAGTCGCTATGGTTTTGCGGTTGATTATCCGGCTGAGTTTAATTTAGGTGAAGCACCGACAAATAATGATGGCAGGGAGTTTATTTCGCCGGATAAGAAAATTATTTGCAGGGGTTATGGATTTTATAATGCTTTAACCAATGATCAAGGAGAACCGCAAAGCTTAGATGAGTTTAGCGACTGGATGTTAGAGGGAGAAAATATAGTTCAAGGTGGAAAACAAGAAACTGTTTTAGATGATGAGCCGGCCATGGAGCTAGTTTGGGAGACGAAAGATGGTTATATAACTCAAGGAATATATACCTTAGATAAGGAACAGGGCTATGGTTTGTCTTGTGTATTTAAGTCAGAAAAGGACAGAAAAGCTTTTGCGCCCAAATTTAGAATTATGGTGAATGGATTTAATATTTTTGGCAATCAGGATGTTAATAAGGTGGCTTGTAGTAATTTTTTAAACGGAGTGATTATCCCGATGACAGATAAACAAGATTTTATTGATACTGAATATGTAGAAGTGACTATGACTAGTCGTGAGGCTTGGGATAAAGAGAAATTACCAGAGAAAGTAACTCGATTTGAAGCAAGTGGCTATAAGTGTTTTCCAATGCCTAATGAGATGGGAGAAGTAAAAGCTGAGCCGGGTATGAATGTTCAGCCGGAAGTTAAATCTATTTTGTGGGAGTGTGAAAAAGAACCTAATACTTATTATTTTATTAACCGAACTAATTTAGCGGATAAAGCTAAGTATGAAGCTCAAGGCTTGGTCTGTAAAAAGGAAAGTTGTTTAACCGAAACAAACGAAGATAGTTTTGTTTGGTTGTGCAGTGATTAATATGTTGAAAAAAATATTAAAATGGTTAGGTTTGGGTTTGGTAATAGTATTGTTGGGTGTAGTGGCGGTTCAAGCTAAAGATACCAGAACTGCGGCGGAAAAAGCATTTAAGATCGGAGAGCGGGTGGTTAACGCGGCTAAAACTAAGGTGAATATTGAAAATGAACTTGGTTCTTTGGCGGCAGGGATTAGAACTGTGTGTAAGGATGAGATTGAGCCGGCGACCGGTAAAGTAATTTCTGAAGGATATTTTCGATATACGATTGATAAAAATACTTTGAGGGTAGAGGTAGATAAAGAAACCGGCTATGTTATCGGCGAAGGAGGGTTTAGTATTTCTTTTTCTAGAAAATGTCCCGGTCTGATTGGTGACAAGTTATTGCCCAAAAGCGGGACAGTTAATGGCACGATTAAGTTTACCGGGAAAAAAACCGGAGAAGGAAATAGGGTGAGGGGGAAGTATAAGTTAACGACTGATTTATTAAAGATTAATTCAAAAGGATATTGGACAGGTGAAGTAAGTGATGATAAATTGTCCGGCAATTTTCCGATATCGGTCGGAGTGGCAAAGTTTAAAGCCAGTTTGAAAGTTCCCTTTTCGACTAAGTTAAGTGGCACAAAGACAGAGTTTGACTTAATTGTGTTTGGGGTGGTTGAGGATGATAAAAAACAAGTTAATGTGCTTAAGCCATATAAGGTTGAGTTAAAAGCCGAAGGCAAAGATGAGCATGAGTTTACAGTGATGGTGGCTAATCGAGCTGAGCTACATAATACCAGAACCAATGAGATGATTGAGTTTAAAGATACGGGAGTGGAAAATGAATCAATTACCGTAAAGCAAACAGATTTTGTTCTTTGTTGTGAGGTAACTAAAAAAGAAATTGAGTGGGGAACGATAGATAATCTAGTTACTCCCGTAGAGTTGGTGACTGACGGTGAGGGTAAGGCGACTTTTAAGTATAAGGCGCCAGATATAGATGAGAAAAAGTTTAAGACCGGTCGGGTGATTATGCAAGCTCTTCATAAAGATGGCAATCCAAGAGCTTATGTAACTTTAGAACCGCAAATGGGTTTTATTTCAGGCAAAATAGTCACTTTAAATGGTAAAAGTTTTCCTCAAGACGTGAAGCTAATTTTAAAAGACCCACACAATAAAGTTGAAACAACTGTTTTAAAAGGAGGTAAGGGTAATTTTGAGCTGGAGACTGTAATTCCGGAAAATAATTATAAATTATCGATTGATCCCCCATCCGGAGTAACGGGTAGAGTTATTAGTAATTTAGCTTTTAATGTTGATTTGGGTGAGATTGTGGTGGGTACGGTTGAGGATTATGAGAAAGAAGTAATTAGAAAGACCAGAGAGTTTTTAGAGGCCTCGGGAATTTCCGCTTATGTTAGTACTGATCAGCTGGAAAAGATAGAGTTTGTTTATGATCAAGTGGATAGTGAATGTGGTGATGCGGTAGCTTGCTATAAAGATGGCAAGGTGTATTTACAAAATAAAAAGTTTTGGGGAGAGTTGAGTCACGAACATTTGGAGACGATTTATCATGAGATTTTTCATGGGATTCATTCGTTTATCGCTTATGATGAAGTTAATTGGGCTCAGGAACTGATTGATCAAAAAAACAGAATATTTTTTGGACTAGGTAAAGGTAGGCCTCACGGTATGTGGGATGAGTCTAAAACCAAATTATGGAAGTTAAATAATTCAGAACTGGCTTTTGATGAGGCCATTTCACATTTTATGGCCAACTTGATGTTAAAGGAGCAGGGGCGAGATTATTTAAGAAAAGATTTATTTACCGGTGATAGTATGTTTAATTTGTTTGGTAATACCGGTGGAACCGCAGATAGAGATGATTTTTATCAACTTAAATCAGTTGCTCCGGAAAATGTTAATAAAGATGGTCGGATAACTGAAGGTAAGATTGTTGGGTTTTTACTTGATTATTACAAGTTTAAGGGTATGTCGAATGGGGATATAATGCAGGACTTTTTTATTACTTTACGAGATTATCAACAAATGAACAAAAAACATGCGGGTAGAGATGTAAATGATTGGATAATAGCCAAGATTTACGATGCCAGAAAAAATAATAATCAAGAAGAGATTTTGCATTTGTATGAGATGGCCAGTCTTCATAATATAGTAGTTCCCAGATATGATGGTCTTGGCTTAACCAAGTGGGAGTTTATGTTTAATCCCGATGGGAAAAGAGGGGTGGGATTGTCTATGCTTTATGCTGATTTAAAAGGTAAAGAAAAAGCAGAACAAGAGGCTAAAGATAAGAAAATTAAAGAGGCTATAGATAAACAGAAAGAAACTGCCGAGCATTTAGCGGATATTCAAGTAGAGGTGGATATGGAAGATGATGGAAAAGTGGAAATAACCACGGAAGCCGGGGAAACCAAGGATTATAATGTGGGCAAGACCAAGTTTAAGGTTAAAAGCGGATCAAGCTTTAAGGTGAATCCGGCCGGAGGAATGATTTTGAAGTCAGGATCAGTGATGGTAAAAAATGGTCCGGTTAGTACGGATAAAGCGGTGATAACTGATGCGGGGACAAAGTATTTGGTTTCAATTGTAGACGGCAAGACAAAGGTTAGAGTCGGTGAAGGCAGGGTTGATATTTATAATAAAGAGTCGGGTAAAAAGTATTTAGCTGAAGCCGGAGAAGAAGTTGAGGTTGACGGTGGAGAAATCAGGGGGGTGATGACTTTTGATCCAAAGACTGATGAAGATTTTAAAACAAACTTATTAAGTTTGATTAATATTTTATTATTACTTGGAGGTTTAGTGATTTTGGGAATTGGGGTAAAAATAGTAAATAAGTTTAAAAAATAAAATGAGAAAATGGGAAAAATTTATTTTTTGACAATTTAAAGGATGTAGAATAAATTGGTTGTAGTAAGCCTACAAATATACTAATATTAAGTTAGTCAAAATAACGGTTTTACGTCGTTGGTTTTATCGTATTTATGAATAAGCAATTGAGTCGAACAACTAAGATCGCCATCTTCAAAGGTAAAAAGGTCAGAAAAACTATTCATCAGAATGAGTGGTGGTTTGCAATAGAAGATGTTGTTTTAGCTTTAACTGATTCTAGAGATCCAAAACAATATATCCAACGCATGAAGCAGCGTGATTTAGAATTAACTAAAGGGTGGGTACAAATTGTACATACCCTTGAAATTAAAACCTCTGGTGGTAAGCAAAAGATGAACTGCGCCAATACCGAGGGTATTTTTAGAATCATCCAATCCATCCCTTCACCCAAAGCAGAACCATTTAAACGCTGGCTGGCTAGAGTTGGTTATGAACGAATTCAAGAAATTGAAGACCCGGAACTAGCCACTAAACGCACTCGGGCTTTATACAAAGCTAAAGGCTATGCTGACTCTTGGATTGAGAAACGGATGAGGGGAATTGAGATTAGAGAAACCCTGACTGATGAGTGGAAAAAAAGAAATGTGGGAGAGAGTCGTGAGTACTCAATTTTAACTGCCGAGATCTCCAAAGCCGCCTTTGGCATGACTCCATCTCAATATAAAAAGTTTAAAGGCTTAAAACGCGAGAATCTGCGAGATCACATGGATGATTTGGAGTTAATTTTTTCGATGCTAGGTGAAGCTTCAACCACTGAAATTGCTAAAAATAAAAATGCCCAAGGGTTTGGAGAAAACAAACAAGCCACTCAAGAGGGCGGTGCGGTAGCTGGGAATGCTCGTAAAGATTTAGAGATAAAAAGTGGCAAAAAAGTATCTAGTTCTAAGAATTACCTACCAAATCAAAAAAAGGAGTTGGTGTGATGAGAAAAAGACACCACCAAAACCTGGACTTTTAACAGCGCTAATTCAGGTGATTATACCTATGATTCTAGCCTAGTCACGGTGGATGATAGTGGAGCGTTTTTAACTTAGCAGATGTGATAATAATAGCCGGATGCGGAATGGCGTTATTGGCCCGGATTAATAAAATTTAGTTTCCAGTCCTTGTTTTCTTTTTCTAGTTCAAACATCCAGTACATTTGGTTTTCAGTCCCCCAGTGACCAAGTACAGTGACGGTAGCGGTGTCAGTTAAGACTTCTTCGTTAGTAATTTCATAACTATCTGGTCCATCCTGGATAGCGTAAGATTGAGGAACGAACATGGGGGTAGTAAACTCGGCGGCATAGCTGGTAGTCATTAGAGTTTTAGCTAGGTCATAATCAATTAAGGCTCCGGGAACCGTACCTAGGGTAGCTCTCATGAAAAGTTCAACGACCCTGGATGGATTAAGAGTGGTAGTTTCGGTAGTGTTGGTGTCAGTGGTGGTTTTATCGGTAGTAGTGGTTTTATCATTATTACAACCTATTAAGAAAAAAGATAAAGTTAGCATGGTAATAAAGGTTAAGATTTTGCGCATTAATATAATTTTGGTTGAAAATCAATTGGTTGTCAAGTAAAATATGTTAAACTTAGAAAAAGGAGAATTATATGAAAAAAGTTTTGAGTTTATTTTTTGTTTTTGTTCTTTTAGGCACCGGTTGTAGTAAGCCTGCTAAGTTGGAAGAATCTTCAGAATTAAAACCTCAAATTGGTGGAAGCTGTAATAGAATTGAAGTTGAAGGTGAAGGATATTGTTCTGACTATGTTGGTGTTAAATCTAATTTAACATCTCCTTGTTCTAATCAACATTACTCTTCTGAGTCTTGTCCTCCGTCTAATACTGGCGGTTGCAAACTTAATCCCGGTACAGATAAAGAAAAAATTGTTTGGTCGTATGATTATGGTGGTTATCCGGTTGATGAATTTCAAGTAAAAAACGAACTTATTCCCAGTTGTAATAATCGAGGCGGTCAGTGGACTAATTAAAGGAGAGATTATTATGAGTTTTAGGGGTTTTAGAAGAAGGAGAAGATTTGGAAGAATGGGGGGAAAATTTTTAGCTGGACCGGGCGGGAAATGTAGATGTACTAATCCCGATTGTGATTATAAAGCCAGTCATAAAATTGGGATTCCATGTTACAAAACCAGGTGTGTTAAATGTGGCTCTCCAATGATAAGGATTAATTAAATGAAAACAGAAAATGGTCTTAAAAAAGGAGAAAAAGTTGCAAGAAGAGCAATTTGGTTAGAAGGATTTTTGGTTATTAGTAAATTTTTTGCCGCTTTTTTGTCCGGAAGTTTAGTGCTTAAGGCAGATGCGATTCATAGTGCTTCTGATATTTTGTCAATTGTAACTTCATGGTTAGGTTTAAAAATAGCCCAGAAAAAGCCAAGTAAAAAATTTCATTATGGATTTTATAAAGCAGAAAACATAGGTTCTTTAATAATTTCATTTTTAATATTTTTTGCTTTTTGGAAAATGATTATTGACGGATACTCCAGACTTTTTTCTTTTTCTTCAATTAAGTTTGCCATAGTTGGTTTAGTTGTTTCTTTAGCGGATGCTTTAATTTTGTACTTTTTTGGCAAATATGAAATTAAGGTTGGAAAAGAAATCAATGCTGAAAGTTTAATTGCCATGGGTAAAGAAAACAGAACTCATTTATTTTCTTCAATGACTGTTTTTGTG
>JAYEMX010000078.1:0-8581 GCA_034718535.1 Patescibacteria group bacterium
CTGAATGTGAGCCATTTCGCGAAAAAGCTCATGATTACTAACTAAAAAATTGTTAACTCCTCCTTCCTTCAGGAGCTTCCGCTCTTGATGTCAGTCGGCCACATTGCATTCTCGGACAAGTATTCAAACCATTCTGTCCTCGGGGCGTATAACATCAGTATGTGCGGTTCGCTTCAGTTGCATTCGTTCGCCCATATTGTTTCGCTCCGCTGTGGTTTAAGATATAATTTACCACAGCGTTCGCTACACAACATCATATATACTCGAACGTTGTCCAACATATATTTTTACTATTTTTAATTTGCGGGCAACTTTTTATGAAATAAAAAGTAATTTAGAAGAGCTAGCATAAGACTATAAAATGCTATACTGATCATAATATGCAAAACACACAACCTATCCAAAACCCAACCCAACCAACGCCAACTTCTCAATCAGCAAATACTCCTCCCACGACTCAAGCTCCTCTAGAAGAAACACCTAAAAAGAAAAAAACTTGGTTATTAATTTTCCTTGTTGTTTTACTTCTCAGCGCTACCGGAGTATTGGGGTATAAATACTACGAATTAAAACAACAACTAGAAAATAAACAATCAGCTCCGTTACCATCACCAGAACTAAAAGAGAAATCAACAGCAAGTCCAAATAAACAATTAAAAGAATCAGAAATAATTTCGATTGATGATATTTGGAACAAATATATTAATTATCAGCATGGATTTTCCATTTATATCCCCAAAATATCAATGAATGGCTATGGAGCATGTGAGTGGAATGATAAAGATGGTGACCACTCGTACAGACCTAAAGATGCCCACGTTCCTATTCAGGTACTTGAAGATAATAGTAGTGTTTATATAGTTAGTGAATATTATTACCAACTAGCTGGAAAAACCAAAGAAACAGTTGGGCTTGGAACGCGCTCATATTATTCTGAATGTAACAAAACACCAGTGACATTGAGTTTATTAGCAGATACCCATTATTTAATGTTCTGGGAAATAGTAACCAAAGATGTTAAAGATGATTATGATTTAGAACAATTTATCAAAGATGAATATGGAGCAGGATGTAAACTGGGCGAAAAAAAGGCTTCTCCTCAAGACAATGTCTTTAATATTTTAATAGACAAAGGAGAATTTATTGATTTAAAAGAAGCAATTAAAAGAAATTGTCTGGTTAATTATATGTATGAAATAAAATATTCACCTGAGTTAAATAAGGCAGTTAGCTATAAACGTGGCCAAGATGCCTCATATAGATCGAGTCTTAACAAGACTTTTGATGACGAAATGGATAAAAGTTTTCAGTTTCTAACTGAAAACTTAAGATGAAACGGAAAATAAAAAGTGTGCTGAAAAAGAAATTAAGGAAATAATTGACCGGGTCGTACAATATCAATATATCTGGCTCGGTTCACTGCATTCCCTCACCCATATTGCTTCACCCACTTTTACTTCAGGTGCTACAATATAACACAAAGCCCTGCCTGCCGGCAGGCAGGTCGTTCCACAACTTCGCACATACTGGAACGTTATACAAAATACCCATTAAATTAACTTATGAAATCTAGAAAAGTACTAATTTTTGATTTTGACGGGACTATCGCCAATACTCTTACTTTACTCTTTAAAATTTATAACGACCTTGCTCCTAACTTTAATACTAAATCAGTCAAAAAAAGCGATATTGAAAAAGCAAGGGGCGCAAGCTTTAAAGAGTTAATGAAAACCTATGACGTTAATTTTGCAAAATTACCTTTTTTGCTTGTCAAAATTAAAGAAAAACTACGCCATGAAATTAAAAATGTTCAAATAGTTAATGGATTAACTTCAGTATTAAAAAAATTAAAAGCTCATAATTTTGACCTCGGTATCCTGACTTCTAATTCCCAAGCCAATGTAAATTTTTTTATCAAAGACAAAAAAATCAACAACCTTTTTAGTTTTATATACACAGGCAAAAATATTTTCGGAAAGGATAAAGTTATTAAGCGTTTGTTGAAAATAAAACAACTTGAAAGTGATCAGATTGTTTACATTGGCGATGAAGTCAGAGATATCGAAGCCACAAAAAAGGTCGGCATTCCTATCGTTTCAGTCACTTGGGGGTTTAACAATAAACAAATCTTGAGCAAGTATTCCCCAAATCAAATTGTCGACAGTCCTTCACAACTTTTCACTGCAATCAAAAAAATTTAATGGGTACTTTTCCGTTCCGCTATGATTGATTTTTTTAATTTTATAAAGAAGGGAAATATTGAAAAAAATTATAAAATTGCTATAATTAAAACACTTTTTATTAATTAATTTATAAACACTATGAAAAAAACTATGAAAAAAGCAGCTATCATTACAAGTTTAATGCTTGTAGCCACCATTATATTAACAGGTTGTGGTAAAAGCTCAAAACAAAATGATTGCGAAAAAGCCTGTGAAAACTTATCAGGAAAACAAAAATCTTTATGCTTATCAACTTGTAAAAAAGCAGTTGAACAATACGACAAACAAGGAAAAGTTGATTTTGATGAAAACGAAAGTGCTGGGGTGGGTAATATTTCCAACGATGTTCCCGAAGGAGAAGTAATTGGTGATGATTATGAAATGGCAAAACCAAATACAAATAATTCCGATACAAAAGAGGTTTGCGATGAAAATTGGACAAATTTTGAATGCGAAGAATTAAATGGTCAGTATAAAGATGCTTGCTATTCAGGAATAGCAGAAGATAAAGCTCAAGAATGTATTTGTGCCAATAAAGTAGAAGATTCGACATTAAAAGATTCGTGCAATATGTCGGTGGCCGAACAAAAATCAGATTATACAATTTGTGATAATATCATTTCTAGCAATACTCAAGACGCTTGTTATGTTGCAGTTGCTGAAAAAACAAAAACAGTTGATCCATGCAATAAGATAAATAACAGCATGTTTAAAGATGGTTGTTATCAAACTATTGCTTCATTAAATTCTGATATTTCAATTTGTGGCATGATTTCATCAAGCGCATTACAAACAGCCTGTGAAATTGAAGTTGGTTCACAGTAATTTATTTCATTTCAATAAGAAATATTATGTCTAAGAATAATCCATTTGGAGTAGATTTTGGTTCAATTGGAAATGCTATGAAAGATTTACAGAATGCTTATTCTGGCGGACTTGCTGGTATAGATCAAGTCAATGAGGAGATAAAAGAAGATATTAATCCAAGTCATAAAATTTTAATTGACGTAAAAATTTCTGCTCAAGTAGAAAGTAATACTTATAAAGTAGATGCTCATCTAGAATTCTTAGCTGATTTAAATTCTATTTTAAATTCGGAAACTGGTGATATTGCTTCACTTTTAGATGGTTTGGGCGTCGATTTAAACGACGGAGAATCTAAACAAGTAGTTGAACAATTAGGTAAGCCAAGATGTATTGGTGTTTTAGATAAATTTAAAATTAATGAAATACAACTCAATAGCAATCAAGGAAAAATTAAAAATGGGATAAATAAAAAGGCAACAATGCTTATAACTTTAGAGGATAAAAAGCTTCGGCTGTCTTTTGAGAGTGTATTTGCTTTGCCAGGTTTGCAAGCTTCAAAAACCATTTATAACGCAATTCCATCTCAAGAAAAAATGCAACAAAATGTAGTTTTTGACCCTGATAATTTAAGTAAAAAAATAAATTTTAGTTGGACAGAAAAAGACAAAGACAATCTAAAAATAGAAGGTTTTGCTAGAATTAAAAAACTAAAAGAATAAGAAGTTTTGAAAAAGAAATTTATTGGCTACCCTTAAACTATAGGATATAATATAGCTATATGTCAGTAGAGTGTCTCGCGCATCAACTGCCAGTAAAAGGTAATAAGAAAATAGAGCTTGCAATTAAAGAGGGTCGTTTAGTCTGCACAACAGATATGTTTTGTGATCATCGATTGCCTCCATTTATAGAGATGGCTGAAGGAGAAGATATAAGCTGTGTTGGTCCTGACGATCCTGCTTGTCCACACCCAAATTCTGCTTCGGTGGGATAAATTTCTCTTCTATTTATGTTACTAAATAAAGTAAACATTTCAGTTCCTCACCCAAATTACTCGGAATTATTGCGGTTAGCTATTAGCTATGCTAAAATTTTTCAAAACGTCGCATAAACCGCGACACATTGTGAGACATGTACTAAAGGAGGTGAAACATACGCCTAAAAAATGTTCTAAATGTGGTGGAAAAATGAAGGAAGGTGCCTCTGTATCAGTTTTAAACACACGCTATTGGGTAACCAACAAATCATTTGTTGAAAGATTTAAATACAAAGGAGGTTTTGCTGGATTCTCAGTACCCAAACCACGCCAAGCGATTAAATCTTTCAGTTGTTTAAAGTGTGGCTTTATTGACCAATATGTTGTAACAAAATAGCTTTTTGTACACTTTTTTTGTTTGTTGCACTTCATTCACCCACATTAACTCTCGACAATCGTCTAATAATCGTCTATTATTAGACTATATGTTTAAGCCAAAATATCAGATCACCAGTAAACTCCTAGCTCAAGTCAAGCAAATTAACAAACTCGTAATTGAACTAAATCAAAAAAGATTTCCAGATGTAGTTTTAATGGAGCTTGAAAAAAACGCTCGGGAAATATCTAGTTTTGCTTCCACTAGCATTGAAGGTAATCCGCTTTCATTAAAAGAAGTAAAAAAAGTTCTCAAATCAAAACCTAAATTTATTCGAGATAGTGAAAAAGAAGTTATTAACTACAATAAAGCCTTAATCAATCTTAATAAAAAACTAGAATCCAAAGATCATAAACTCACTCTAAGTTTAATTTTAAGCATTCAAAAACAGGTTACCCAAGAACTTTTACCCAAACATCAATCAGGATATTTTAGAAAACATCCAGTTATAGTTAGAAATCCTAAGACAGGAAAAACAATTTTTCTTCCACCAGATTATAAAGATGTTAATAAGTTAATGAAAAAGCTGGTTGATTTTATTCATAAAAATAAAAAAAACATTGATCCATTGATAATTGCTGGCATTTTCCATAAACAAATGGTCATTATTCACCCTTTTATTGATGGAAATGGTAGGGTTACTCGTTTAATTACTAAAGTCCTCTTAGCTGAGCTTGGTTTAAACACTTTTAATTTATTTAGTTTTGAAAATTATTACAATAAAAATGTAACTAAATATTTTAAGTTCGTTGGTGAAAAGGGCAACTATTATGATCTAGTAAATGAAATCGATTTCACTCAATGGCTTGAATATTTTTGTGAAGGAATAATTGACGAATTGTTAAGAATTCAAAAACTATTACCAAAAACTAATATTAGTCCACAAACTCAATTAAAATCTCATCACAAAAAAATATTAAAGTTCATTGAAAAGAATAACTTTATTACAGGTAAAAACTACTCTCAACTAGTTAAAAGAGCTAAGGCCACAAGAGCTTTAGACTTTCAAAAATTAATTAAACTTAATATAATCAAAAGAAAAGGAAAAGGAAAAGCAACTTATTATACATTAACAGATAGAGAGGACTATTAGTGTTTGAAAAATATTTTTTTAAACTCACTTTAATTTTTTAATATGACAAACAACAATCCCAACTTTAAAGAAAGATTTAAACAAAAATATGTACTTAATCGCAAAAGCCAAATTTTTAAAGGTATTACAAAAAATATATTCATACTTGGACTAGTTAGTTTATTTACTGATTTAAGTAGTCAGATGGTTTTTCCATTAATTCCTTTGTTTTTAACTTCTGTCCTTGGTGCTGGTGCTTCGATAGTTGGTATTATTGAAGGTTCTGCAGAAACAACTGCTTCGTTATTTAAGGTAGTGTCTGGCTATTGGTCAGATAAAATTAAAAAAAGGAAACCGTTTGTTTTATTTGGTTATTCATTATCAAGTTTGATAAAACCCTTATTTGCCTTTGCGAATGTCTGGTTTTTTGTTCTTTTTATAAGAGTAATTGAGAGAATAGGAAAAGGAATAAGAAATGCACCAAGAGATGCAATAGTAGCTGAATCCTGTGATAAGTCTGTTAGGGGCAAAGCTTATGGTTTTCACAGAGCAATGGATGGTATTGGTTCTGTATTTGGTGCTATTCTTGCCTTCATATTTCTTCCACTGCTAGGATATAGAAACTTGTTTTTATTTGCTTTTATTCCGGGAGTAATTGCAGTATTTATTATACTTTTCATTAAAGAAAAAAATACCCCTATCAAAGAAGAAATAGTAAACATGTCTCCTGGGATAAGTTTTAGAAAACTATCATCAAATTTAAAATTATTTATTGTCATTTCATCAATATTCGCATTAGGTCATTTTGGGTATGCTTTTCTTTTATTGAGAGCTAAAAATATAGGATTAACTGATCAGAATACTATTCTTCTATATGTGTTATTTTATATTGTTTATGTAATAAGTTCTATTCCGTCAGGAATTTTATCAGATAAGATTGGAAGAAAGCCAATTTTAATAACAAGCTATTTACTATTTGCGATAACCTCTTTTGGTTTGATGTTTGTTTCAAACTTTAATAATATAATATTATTTTTCGCTATTTACGGAATATTTTATGCTATGGTTGATGGTGCCCAAAGGGCTTTTGTAGTAGATTTAGCACCCAAGCATTTAAAGGCAACAGCATTAGGGGTATTTCATACGGCAATCGGTTTAGTGGCTCTTCCGGGAGGATTTATTGCCGGGTTGCTGTGGGATAAAATAAATCCAGTGGCAACCTTTATCTATTCAATTGTTTTAACCTTAATTGCTTTGTTGTTATTTGTATTTATGATAAAGAAAAACTCATTACACGAAAATTTTAAAAATGAAATTAAACCCTAACCTTTTTTTTCGCTGAATAGAATACATCAAAGGAAATAAAAGTTGACCACTTTATTGTAAAATATTACAAAACTAAACGTTATTGATTTTATGGCAGAAAAAAAACATCATCATCTCACTGTAGAGGCTCAAACCTATTTAGCCGCTCAAAAGGCAAACTCTGATCTAAGGTTAGCGATGGATGAATTCAAAGGTAGTCCTTCTGGTCGAGCTAAGGCTAGACGAGCGATACGAACTGCTGCTGATATAGGAGATTTTCGTGAAGCGATGGGTTTTTCTCGTGGTGAAAGCATTACTAGTTCCAAGGCTGTTCCTCTACTCAGAAAAGTGAAACCATCAAGAAAAAAAAGAAAGAGAAGAAAAAAAGGTGGAAAACGTAAATAAGGAAAAATCAATAACTATATTATTACATTTACTCAGCAACTAACCAACCCTGAATATAATAAACCACTAGCTTAGGAAGATTTAGCACTTTATTATTAAATAAAAATACAAAGGAGTGTTAAGCATAAAAAAACTAAATACATAGTCAGGTTTAAATTTGATCCAACAGAAGAAGATCAAAAATGACCTAAAAAGAATTACTAAAATTAATGATATAATTTATATAGATAAAAAATATCTAAAAATTTTAAAGGAGAAAAATTATGGAAGAAACAAAAATAAACATGCCATTATTAGGAGATAACTTTCCAGAATTAAAAGTTCAGACAACTCATGGAAAAATGAATTTACCAAAAGACATGAAAGGAAAGTGGTTTGTATTATTTAGCCATCCAGCTGATTTTACGCCAGTTTGTACTACAGAGTTTGTAGCTTTTCAAGATAAATATAGTCAATTTAAAAAAATGAATTGTAGCTTAATAGGCATGTCAGTTGATCAGGTATTTTCACATATTAAATGGGTTCAATGGATAAAAGAAAATTTAGATATTGAAATTAAGTTTCCAATTATTGCCGCTAATGATTCAATAGCTTTGAAGCTTGGAATGCTTCATCCAGGTAAAGGAACAAATACCGTTCGTGCTGTATTTATTGTTGATCCCAAGGGTAAAGTTAGGCTTATTATGTATTACCCACAAGAAATTGGTAGAAATATGGATGAAATTTTAAGAAGTGTTAAAGCTTTACAAGTTTCAGATAAGCAAGGAGCTCTTGCAGCTAATTGGCCAAACAATAAACTAATTAAAAATAGAGTTATTATTGCTCCCGCTAAAGATGAAAAAACAGCTAAAAAACGATTAAAAGATAAAAGTCTTAAGTGTTATGATTGGTGGTTTTGTCATAAACCGCTTCAAAAATAAGATGATTAGTTAATGTTTAAAAACAAAACAATCAAAGTAGTCATAATTACTAAAAATGATCAAGTTATTGGCACCAAACCATTATTAAAAGCTCATCAAAATCCACCTCAGCTTCATCGAGCTGTTTCGGTTTTATTATTTAATTCAAAAAAAGAACTCTTAATTCAACAAAGAAGCACCCAAAAACCTCTTTGGCCGCTTTATTGGTCAAATACTATTTGCACTCATCCTCTTTTAAAAGAAACTTATCAACAGGCCGCCGAAAGAAGATTAAAAGAAGAATTTGGCATTAAAACCAAGCTTTATTTTAAGTATAAATTTAAATATAAAGCCAGATATACAAAAGATTTATCAGAGCACGAGCTTGACCATGTTTTTTTAGGAAAATCTGATACTAAACCAAAGCCCGATAAAAATGAAATTGCGGATTTTAAATACATA
>JAYEMX010000079.1:0-1852 GCA_034718535.1 Patescibacteria group bacterium
CCGATTTCCGCTTGCCTTTATCTTGAGTCATGTTGGTTGTCCTCTTCCCATGTTGGTAATTATTATAGCCACAGAATATATAAACTATAGACACCGATTAACGCAGATTAACACAGACAGATAATAAGAATCAACGAACTTGCACAATAAACGGTGGAAAATCCAAAACTCTAATTTCTAAACTTTCCCACAAGATATTGAGCAATTACCTTATTTCATATCCCTTTCGACTTCGCTTTTCCCCCTCATCGCTTTTGTAAAGGTAAAGCGATAAAAAAAAAAGCGATAGCTTGAGTTTGTATATGCTCAATAGAATGCGGAAAAATAGAAAAGGAAGGATCACTCCTCCTTTTTTACAATATTTATTAAATGTATATATGTGCGCATGAAGTAATCCCTTGGGCTAGGAATTACTCCTTAAAATAATCAGATGTTTTAGGGTTATATAAACCTTTCGATTTTTTCATTCTAAATATGTATCTTTCGATTTATTTAAATTTCTTCTAAGGGGAGTATATTTATAGGATAATCCAAAACATTTTTAAGATATTCAGCTTTTTTCTGCCCATTTTCTCCTTGATATATTACATAATTATTTGGCTGAAGTAGGTATTTATAATCTTGCTCAGTCTCCACTCTTTTAAATCCTCCGTTAATCTTCGATGCAAAATTTAATACTTTATCATACATCCCTGATTGTTCAAACCAAATACTCTCTTTTTTAATTATGTCTTCTGGCAGTAAAAATACAGAAGGGCGTTTCAAGTAATCATGAAGAGGAATGGCTCTTTTTTCAGCTGGGACTATATTAGCCACATCCGATTGTCCTATATAATATATCTTGACTTTTTCCATTCCATACTCTTTTATTGCGTCTTCAATACCGACATTTACTAAATTGAGCCTTTTTGATGCTAAGCTCTCGTCAATAAATCTGGTAACGATATCAGCAGATGCTATCAAAGGGTTGCATTGGTCACCTTTCATGAATATTTCAATATTGTGGTGATGTGCCAGTTCGTTCCATGAATTCGTTATTTCTCCTTGAAATGTATCAAGGAGGATATTACACGCCTTCAATTGAAGCACCTTTGAAACTTTCCAAGGGCAAACATAGTCATAATATTGGCTAAGAGCATCAAGAAAATCCAAAGTTTTTACATTTTTCTGTGGAGTTCTTGAGCGACCATAATAAGTTACCGTAGGAAGAATCCTCGTATTAAATGTTGTATAAAATATTACGATATTCAGTTTATCAAAATCCATAAGCATTATATAAAATTCATTTAAAGTGTTTATAAAGTCAGATGTATCCGATAGCGATAATTTATTTCGCAGATCATAGGCTTTATAGATTGATCTACTCATCTCCACTCTATGTTTTGCGAATAAGTCATAAATAAAATCATCGTACGCTTTATTTAAACTGTCTGGGCTATCCGTCATCAAGCATGTACCTAAGCACCCCTTAAATACCCTCCCTCTTTTATGGAACTTCGAATCACAAGCTATCGTAGAAATGATTGGCATATCTTCTCCCTTTATGTATTTTAAAGTGTCCTTCTTAATATTGAGAAAAACTACATATAAATCTTTCGATTTTTTTTTTATGAAGAGTATCCCTCCCCAACCTTTGTTAAGGATCAGGCGAAGAGAGTAAAGCTCTACCAAATAGATTTCTCCTACAGTGACTTGAAATAAAATATAAAATTTCACAACAGAATAATCTTCTTCTTCTTCGAAATAATAATCTCCCCCTTTGTACCCCTTCTCCTATTTGCCTTTATCATAACAAATTCTCACACCCTACTTATAACATATCCACTACAATCAATTTAAAATTTTCGCCTAA
>JAYEMX010000080.1:0-8240 GCA_034718535.1 Patescibacteria group bacterium
CTCTAAGTTATTTTTATAAATATTTTTTTTCTGAATTTTAATCATTTCTAAAACAATTTCTTTTTTAGAAATATTAATTTCTTTCAAGCCAAACATTTTTAAAAATTCGTTCCAATAAGAAAAATAACCGAATAATAAGAATAAAAGAGGTTTAAATAAACTTAACTTTTTATCTAATTTTCTAAAATCATTTTTAATATTAAGTTTATTTTTATATTCCTCTACCAATTCCAAAGCCTTTTTCTTTTTCTTTCCAAAACTAAAACTTTTTAATATTTCCGCCATCATAAAATCATAAAGACCATTCCAGCAAAATTGAGTATAAGCAGAAACTAAATCTTCTTTCACCAATTCCTGAGCCAAAAAATTATCTTTATAACTATTTAAATAATATCCAAACCATCTTCCAACCATACCCTAATTATACCAAACCTTCAAGGAGAGTCCTTGAAGGTTTACAATTAACTTTACAATAACCTTTACAATTATTTGACAATTCTTTATAATATAAATATGTTTCAACCCAAATACGACTTAACCAAACAGCTTTTAACCAACATTACTCAAGTAGAAAGACTTTACGGTCAACTCGAATCTTTAAAAATTCCTCAAAAATTGGAGTTAAACCTTGAAAGAGACAATTTAATCCAATCGGCCTTTGTCAGTAACAGCATTGAGGGTAATCCTTTATCAAAAAGAGAGGTAACTAATTTACTCTTAAGTGATCGCATTGCCGTTAACAGAGACGAAAAAGAAGTTACCAACTATTTTGAAATTTTAAAAAACCTAAACCAGTTAAATGATAAGCCTATTAACATAGATTTGACTTTAAAAATTCACCGCAATTTAATGCAAGGTGTTAAAGATCAAATTAAAGGTGAAATTAGAAATGAAAAAGTCGTTATCGGCAAATATTTGTCTCAATTAAAAACCCTACCTAAATTAAAAGTAAAACATGAGCCTCCTTATCATAAGAAAAACTTAATAAAAAAAGAGCTTCAAAAACTATATATCTGGCTGGAACATGAACAAAATCTTCCCATTGCCATCAAAACCGGAGTTTTCCATCATCATTTTGTCTATCTTCACCCGTTTATAGATGGAAATGGTCGAGTTGCCAGACTTTTAACTGCTTTAATTTTCCTAAAATCCAGTTATTTTGTTAACAAATATTTTGTTTTAGACGACTACTATGATATTGATAGGTTAATGTACTCGGACAAACTTCACTCTGCAGATAAAGGAGACAAAACCCAATGGCTTGAATACTATTCCAAAGGAGTTATGTATTCACTCCAAGCCGCCTTGTCAAAAATGGAAAATGCCGTTTTTAAATTAAAAGTAGAAGAAAGGCCTACTAAAAAAGAACGTCAAGTTTTGGAAATTATTCAAGAAACAAATCAAGTTACCTCAACCGATATTGCCACCACTTTAAAAGTATCTCGCCAACAAGCTCACAATTTACTTAAAGCTTTAGTTGAAAAAGGCTTTTTAGAAAAAGCCGGCAAAACCAAAAAAAGTTTTTACTTTTTAAAATAACTCAATTTTTATACTTACAAACCACTAAGGCCGCCAAATAAGTAACAATCGGTACGCTGGCAACTAAGCCCAAAGAACCAACTAAAGTCGAAACCACTTCTTCAACAATAATCTCAGAATTAATTGCCACCCAACTCGGAATTACTTCACTGCTATAAAACAGCAAAAACAAGGGTAAGCTGGCTCCGGTATAAGCCAAAACCAAAGTATTGGTCATTGAGGCAATATGGTCTTTACCTACCTCCAAACCTCTTTTATATAACTCTTTAATTCCTAATTTTTGGTTAGCCTTCTTTAATTCAAATACAATAGCCGCTTGAGTCACCGTAATATCGTCAATTACCCCCAAAGCTCCAATCATAATTCCTCCCAACAACAAACCCTTCATTGAAGAAATGCTTTGTTGACTAACTTGTAAATACATAGCCTCATCCGAACCCAACCCAGTTAACTGAGTTATTTTTGTTACCAATAAGGCAATAATTCCAGTCAAAAACAAACTTAATAAAGTACTGATCAAAGATACTGTTGTTTGTTTTTTAAATCCATAAATTAAATACAAAGTCATACTAACAATTCCCATTGAACCCAAAATGCTGACTAATAAGGGATTGGCTCCACTTAAAATTTGAGGCACAATAAACTTGACCACCACCAAAAAACTTAAACCTAAACCAATTAAAGATTTAAAACCTTTAAATTTAGCTAAACCGATTATGGCTATAGCGTAAATTAAGCTCAAAATTATCAGCGATTTTGATCTAATCCTATCCGAAACCATAAACCTAATTTCACCGTCAACATTTTTACCGGCTTGTAAAATTACTTTATCTCCCACTTTATACAACTGCTCTTTTAATAAAATACTCGGGGCCTCATATTTAATAATCACTTCCTTGTCCTTTAATTCTTCATCTAAAATTTTCACTTTAAATTCCTGCTCATACACACCCTTGTCAACCTCTGTCTCCCTAATCATCCAAAACACTTCGCCTTTATAATAATCATCTTGACCAAAAACCTGAGATGGCTTAATCAAGGTTAGTAAAAAAACAATCAAAACCAATATCTTTTTCATTATATGCTATAATAACACGTTAATTAATCTAAAAGCAGTTTTGGTTTAAGCGAGACTTTCGGTGTTTATTGCTTCTTGTCTTTTGCCCCCTGTTTATATAAAAGAAAGAAGTAATTATGGCATATCGTAAATATGGTAGACCTCACAATAAAAGAAGAAATAATAATCGAAGAAGGTCGTTTCGAGGTAGAAGACGAGTTCGATCATTTGACCCCACTTACTTAATCAGTAAAAAAACACAACAACCCAAACTGGAAGTAGTTCCCATTGAAAACGCTTTTAATGATTTTAATGTAAACCAAAAAATTAAAATTAATATTCAGCACAAGGGTTACTCTGATCCTACTCCAATTCAGGACAAAACCATTCCTTTAATTTTAAAAGGTGGAGATGTGGTCGGAGTTGCCAATACCGGTACCGGCAAAACCGCCGCTTTTTTAATCCCCTTGATCGACAAAGCCTATAAAGATAGAGTTGAAAAGGTTTTAATTATTACTCCGACTAGAGAATTGGCTGTCCAAATTCAAGATGAATTTATCAGTCTGGCCAAAGGTTTAAAAATTTATTCCGCTCTTTGTATTGGCGGTGCCAGCATAAACAGACAAGCCAGCCAATTAAGACAAAGGCCTCAATTTGTAGTCGGCACCCCGGGCAGACTAAAAGACTTGGAACAAAGGCGAATTTTAAATTTAACCAAATTCACCACCATAGTTTTAGACGAAGTTGACAGAATGTTGGATATGGGCTTTATCCATGACGTTCAACATTTAATCTCATTTTTCCCTCAACAACGACAATCGTTGTTTTTCTCAGCCACCATAGAAGGCAAGGTTAATCAGGTTATGGCAAGGTTTTTAAATAATCCATCCATAGTCTCGGTCAAAACCAGAATAGTAACCGATAATATTGATCAAAAAATTGTAAAAATTAATCGAAGAAATAAAATTGATGTGCTTCACGATCTTTTAATCCAACAAGGTTTTGACAAAGTTTTGGTTTTTGGTAGAACCAAGTGGGGTATGGAAAAATTAAAGAGCACCTTGATTGACAGAGGTTTTAAAGCCGCCTCTATTCACGGCAATAAAACTCAAAATCAAAGACAAAGAGCTTTAGGTCGATTTAAAAAGGGAGAAGTAAAAATCTTATTGGCCACCGATGTGGCCCAAAGAGGCTTGGATATTAACAACGTAACTCACGTTATTAACTATGATCTACCCGAAACAAAGCAAGACTATATTCACAGAATCGGCCGCACCGCCAGAGCCGACAAAAAAGGTGTCGCCATCACCTTACTACCTTAACTTTTAACCTTCAGGGTTTATCCTTGAAGTTTTGAAGTTATTACAACCCAATCACGTTTTTTGGATGAGCTAGTGAATGACTTTCAAGCCCAAATAAGAGATTTAAGTTAAAAAGTTTATCTAATTATGCTAAAATAAATTAATGAAGAATTCTCCACCCTCTAAACCACAACTTCCCCCAACCCTTAAATCAACTTCTAACCCATCGCTCCCCACCACCAATATCCCCGAACCCAAGAAATCAAAGAAGATTTTCTTTCTAGTTTCTCTACTACTTTTAGTCATTTTATCAATCTCTGGTTCTATTTATTATTTTAAATTCTTAAAGCCTAACGCAGCTTCAATTCCTCAGTCAGGTCAATCAGAAAGAAAAACAACATTTGTAGATTTATTTAACTTTTCTGAGCAAAAAATTAATCAAGAAAACGTTTTAAAAAAAGACTCAAACTATACCCTTCAGACTGGATTTAAAATCTTTGTTCCAGATACTTGGACCTCTGAAACCTCTATTCATACTAAGGATCATTTTTCAACCACCTTTATCCCTGAATCTGATCCCAACTCAATTATTACTATTGAGTCTGGCGATCCTTCAACCCTTGTTGAAAATCCTTTGTTTTCTTTTGAGCAAACCGAAACTAAATTAATCAATAACATTGACGTCGAAATTAAAACTGGCAAAGAAAACTTCTCTCAATCAAATCGATCAATCAAAAAAGTTATCTATAAATCCGACTCTAATAAAGTATTAGTCGCCACTCTAGCTTCAACTTCCACTGGTAATAATCAGGAATTTGAAACATTTCTCTCTTCAATTACATTATCAAATCAACCACAAACCTTTAAAGAATCTTTATTTCCTAAGGTTTATGCTCAAGAAACAATTGGAGGATTTGCTAAAGACCAATTCAGAAATCTTCTCGTTATGTGGGATCCATTACCTGAAAGACTATTCAATTCAAGTAAAATGTACAAAGACTCTAAAGCTCACCTTTATGCTTTTGAGTCTTTAAAAGGAGAACGATTAAAAATAGTTGCCCTTGAAGACCAGAGCAACTATCAAGTTAATTTCATCCGAATCGATTTTTTTCACCAAGATGGCAAAATGTATAACACATTTGAAACCAATGGCCCTACCCAACTTCTCGATCCTTCTGATCCAAAAGTCAAAACTGGTTATAGTTCTGCCAGCAGGTTCCAACTCAAAGCTCCATATACGGGTTGGTATTACTTTATTGTCTACTCCAACTGTCAAGACAACTGCCAACCTGAAAATATTGAAACTAAGCTTGAAGGATATAGTATGGAAGATCAGTGCGGAGAAGGCATGTATTACAAAGCCACCGTTAGATGCTACTCTGGCCATACTGAACAAATTTTACTAACAACTTGTACTCACCAATCAGATAATACCTGGATGAAACAAGCTCAAACAATTTGCAACAATAATAGCCCTGCAAACGACACCATAGATTTATCTCAACTTGCCTATGTACTTAAAATACTTGACCTAAATCAGGTTGAAAACATAAATGGAGTTAAATTCTCTAATGGTACAGAAAAAATTATTGATCCCTACATCGCTGATTCTGTAAAAGTCGGGCCAAAATCTATCGCTCTAACAGTTCGGTTTACTAACCCTGTCGATATTACCAATAACAATCAAGTTAGATACTATTCAAAACCAAAAGAACTTGAACCTAGCCAAGGAATAATTAACTCCAATCTATCTGTATACATAAGACCAGAGACATATCAACAGTTTGTTCAAAACGCTGGCACTATTCCTTTCCCTGAAGAATCAAACCAAAAAGTTCCAATTAAAATCTATAGCTTAGGCTCTCACACAGTATTAATTCAATCTATTGATGGCCACCTATTTCCTTCCGGTCACCATATTGTTTTAGTGGAAACAAATATAAAGACTGGAGAAAAAATCGACACTCGTAGAATTTTCACTGAATAAATTTTTCACCCCCACTATAATTTCACTATGAACAATTCAATTAAATTTGTCTACTTTGATGTTGGTGGTGTCTTGTATCTCGACTATTCTAAAACTAACAAATGGGAGGAAATGCAACATGACCTAGGGATTACTCAAAAAAAAAGTAGTAAGTTTAATCAGCTTTGGAAGAAACATGCTTCAAGGGTTTGCCTTGATTATGATGTTAACAATCTAATACCAATTCTCAAAAAAGAATTGAATCTTAATATCCCTAAAAACTACTCAATGTTAAAAGATTTTATTAATCGCTTTGACAAAAATCCTTCAATCTGGCCAGTAGCTAAATATGCCAAAAAACACTATAAAGTTGGTTTATTAACCAATCAATATCCAAGAATGCTACCTTTGATCATGCAAGGAAAACAAATACCAAATGTAGAATGGGATATAGTCATCGACTCAAGCATAGTTGGTTTACAAAAACCTGATCCAAATATTTTCAAACTTTCTCAAAAAAGAGCTAAAACTAAATCAAAATACATTTTTTACATTGACAATGATCAAAAACACTTAGACTCAGCTAAAAATCTAGGTTGGCAAACATTTCTTTATGACCCATCAAATCCATTAAAATCAAGTAAAAAACTTCTAGACTTTCTAAAAAACTAGTTTAAACCTAGCTCTATTCTTTATCTCTTCAATTATTGTTTCTATCATTTCTTTGTAAGTCTTTGGCTTCAAATTTAACTTTTAGCTATATCCTATAATATTGACATTTCCCGAGTAAAGTGATAATATTCCAACCGTTAATTCAAAGAATAAATATGTTAAATATATCAGAAAAAAGCCCCTTATATCAACCTAATATAAGCCAAAAAGAGCGTCATGCAATCCAAACCTATAATTATAAAGTTATTCAAGAAGGAATTGCTCGTTATTCACTTCAACCTGGAAAAAGGGAAGTGTTTCTTAGGAAATTAAATATCAATGGCAGATTAACTAATGAAGCTACTCTCACGATTTTTTATAATCAAGCTCACACATTGCTTACATATATCAAGCACCCAAACCATGATGACATGATATGTCGACGTGAAGTATATGCAACAAAAAATTCAATGATCGACTGGGCAAAATCTGAGTTTCCTTTTTGGATAATTGATCAAAGCATGTTAAATACCACCTCAGGATTCGAAGGAAATGGATTTGGAAAATCTCTTCTTGTTGCCTCAGAAAGCCTTATGCCAACATGGGTAAAAGATTTAAAGAATCCGCCGAATTGTGTTATAGCAAGACATTTTGATAATTCACGTGGGGCTGAACAATCAGTAAAGGATCAAGCAGGGTATCGTACAGGTTGGACTAGTCAAATATTAAGTGAGCTTGGATATAAAAAAGGTTCACTATCTTTATTAAATTACTATTTTGGGGAAGATAGAACTAGCAACTTAGGAACTCCTGAAAAAAATTGGATTAAAGTTTTTAGGTAAAAACTGAATTACACTAAATGATTGCTTCATTTTAACTTGTCTACTTCTCTGGGGAAAACGATGGTTTATCCCGAGCTTGACGAGGGGGTGGTTTAATGAATAACATTAGAGTCTACGCCTTGGTAATTTGATCAATTAATAGTAAAACAAACTCTCTTGTTTTTGAATAAGTCAATTCATGAGCAATTTTCCTATTTTTAGAATTCTTCCTCCACAACAAAGCCTCGTCTATTAAGTCAGAGTGTTCTGGCAACTGTTCCTTTACCCACTTTGAGGCCTTAATTTTTGAGACCTGCTCTCCCTTATTTTTAACAGAATACAGGGCTCTACACATAGTCAAAATAACATATGATTGATAAGGCCTATCTTTCTCTGTTTTTGCTAAATTCATTTTCCACCATTTAGCCTGATCTTTAACCGATTGAAAAAATTCTTGTTTTGAAATTGGATCAATAAATTTACTCGGCTTAGGACCAAAAAGAATAACCCCATTATCTAAAACAAAATACCAATTCATTATCCAGTCTAATCCTGCATCTATAACTTGAAATGGGTAACCCGAAGCTATTCTAGCCATTTTACTAGTTTTAGACTTATATGTTTTCAAGCCTTCTTCTGATAAATATTGGACATCAATCCTGCCTTCCCATTGTTTATAATCCCTAATAATGTCTTTATGCATTTTTTCTAAAGCCAGCGCTTCATTCTCATTTAAATCTACTGATAAAACAGCTAATAAATCAATATCACTAATATCTATATCAAAATCTTCCCAAGTTAAAGATCCATAAAGATACAGTCCCACTAACTTATCTCCAAGAATTTTTTTAACTTGGAACAAAAAATCTTCAAGGAATTTATTTACATTTTTGTATGGAGTTACC
>JAYEMX010000081.1:0-26776 GCA_034718535.1 Patescibacteria group bacterium
CGTGGTTATGGAAAAAGGCTTAGGTAAAAGAACCTCTATTAAAAACTTCCCCCTCCAAAAAAAGAGGTGGTAAAGGAGTTAAGGTTGCCAAACTAACTGACAAAACTGGAAACTTGGTTTCTGCCAGAATGGTTACAGAAAATACCGAAACTGTTATTCTTACCAGTAAAAAAGCTCAGGTTATAAAACTACCCATGAAAAACATTAAACGAATCGGTCGCACCACCCAAGGGGTTATTCTAATGCGTTTTGCCAAAACCAACGACTCCGTCGCCGCCGTCGCCCTACTATAAACACCTTCAGGGTTTATCCTTGAAGTCCCCTCAGTTAAATCACTCATTTTCCCAACTTCAGGGTTTATCCTTGAAGTCTTAAGGATTTTCAATCACAACATCCTTAATTAAATACAGATCTCTTGCGTCAACTTCTTCAACAAAATCTTTATATAAACTCTTTTTAAAGTAACAAAGAATGTCTGCCGGTTTCACCCAAGCTTGTTTGAATCTCCCTAAATAATTTGCATAACTTGAGTATTTATAATTTTCAAGGTCTCCATCTTTCTCTAGTACAGGTAGGGGATTACGATGAATATACTTAGATAAATATGTCAATTGACTCTCAGATTTAACCTCAACCGCTTTATATGTTCCCTGAAAAACCGGGCCAACTCTTTTATATTTTCTATTAAAATACATTGAAAATTTTGTTCCCAAAGACCTCATAAAATAATTAATTGAATCAATCTCTTTTTGATACAGCAATAAATGAAAATGATTTGGCATTAAGCAGTAAGAGATCAACTTTATTACATCACAATAATTTTTTAACTGCCTAGAAGAAAACACTTTCGCAGTTTTATCATCAATATTAATGGGAGTTAAATAAAGTTTTAAATAGCCCAAAAATTTCTTATAATCATACTCATCCAAAAAAATTTCCTGTTTTGCCACTCCTCGATTATAAATATGATAAAAAGATTCTGGTCGATACTCTTTAACTATATTTTTACCCGGCATAACTAGATTATACACCCTCAGGGTTTATCCCTGAAGTCCCCTCAGTTAAATCACTCATTTTCCCAACTTCAGGGTTTATCCTTGAAGTTTAATTATTTCAAGCTTTTCGAGTGATATTTACTGTGAATTTTTTTAAGTTGTTTATTGGTTATATGAGTATAAATTTGAGTAGTAGCAAGATTCTTATGTCCCAACATTTCCTGAACCGCCCTAATATCGGCTCCTCCCATTAATAAATCAGTGGCAAAACTATGCCTTAAACCATGTGGTGTAATCTTAACCGGAATTTTAGATTTTCGCACATATTTTTCTACGATCCTTTGAACCGACCGGGGAGTTAATCTCATTTTTTCACCCCTATTTGACTCATCAATCTTGCCCGCAAATCGAATAATTAATGGCTTCCAATCATCAAGTCTAGTCTCCAAATATTTCTTTATCCATCTAACCGCTCGTTTTGATAAAAACACTACTCTTGGGCGACCGCCTTTACCAATTACCCCAAACTCTCGCCTTTTTAAATCAATCTCATCTCGATTAAGCCTAGTTAACTCAGAAACCCTTAGACCGGTCGAAAATAACACCTCTAAAATTACTTTATCTCTTAATTGGGGCAAGCTAGATATATTTGGGGAGTTAAGTAATCTGTAAATTTGCTCAGAGTTTAAAAACTTTAATGACTTGCTATCTGTTTTAGGTAGCTCAATTTTCTCCGGAGCCAAAGTTTTTATATCTCTTTTTATCAAATATTTTAAAAAAGACCTCAAGCTAATCACATGATATGCTTGAGTTACTCGACTAAGAGGCTCATTTCTTCTTGTTACAAAACGAGCTAAAAACAATCGATATTTAGTCACCTGATTAAGATTTAATTCTTCAATCTTAAATTTTTTTTTATAACCACTGCTCCATCTGATAAATCTACTCAAGTAGTGACGATAATTTCTCCGAGTCAAAGGAGAACAATTCCTCTCAATTTCCAAATACTCTAAAAACTTTTCCATGTGTTGTAACAACTTGCCTTCGGATTTTGTTAGTATTTTCTTTCTAGCACTCATATTTCCTCTCTGCCAATATGTGGATAACTACTATGTAGGTTAATACATCAACCTTTTTCAATACCTTTTTTTTGATTACTATAGGTATGATTTGTGGATAATTTTTAAAAAATCTTTAAGATTAATTTTACTTAATATCATCATAACAAAAATAAAGAATCACTGCAATATTGTGCGACACATTTATCCAATTGCTTTAAAGTTCTAAAATAATCAAACTAATTTAAAAACCAATAAAAGTCTCAATTAAAAAATTATTAAACATCACCTCAAATATTTAAAACCCTAGTTAAGGGGTATTTAACCGAATTTCTGGGCAAAAAATAACTATTTTACCTCAAGAAAAAGCCACCAAATCGATTTTAAGGCCATTTTACAACTAATAGGGTAATTGGATAACCGCAATCAATTGACTTAGTAAGACTAAGTGGGAAGTAGTTCGATATTTTTGGTTAATGTTTGGAAAGTGAAAAATTAAGCAAAAGTCCCAAGTGGGGAAGTTTTACAAAAATAAAGCTAGTAAAAAAATTAAATTAAAAACTAAAACATGCCGACCAAGTTAAATATATCATTGTTAGACCTCCCCCTTTGACGCCAAGAACAACGTCGCAAAAGATACATTGTGCGACATTATACAAACCCGAAGAAACAACAAAAAACAATTAACCTCACCAATAACAACCAAAAGAGAACACCTTAACATCTAAAATAAAATAATTTATCTATCCTCCATACAACCACACACCTCTACCCCAATATCAGTTCTCATTCTTTTTTCAAAACCTACCACTATCCTCTCGATAGTTATCCACATACCTGTCCACCTCTGGCAGAACTATATCAAACCCCCTCATTATAATAGATCAATCGTGAAAAGAAATTATCTGATTTCGTGAAAACTACCCTATCTTACTATAGGCCCAAAGACTTATAAGTCCTATAGTTTTTCTTACTACTCCCCCTTTAGATTTGTCAATCAAAAAAAATTAACCCCATCGAGTTAAAAATAAAGTAATCATAAACACCACCACCCCTACCCATAAATATTCACCCGCCGTCTTTTTAAATAATTTTCCAGATAACTTATGCTGAAGCAAGCCCAATGAAACATATAAACCTGTAACCAAAAATAAGGATGCCATAATAATAGTCACCGGCCAAAAACTAATCGCTAACGCCAAAACAGATAAACCCCAACTTAGTCCCAAAGAATTATTCCAAACTTCATAACTTAATTTATCTTCCAAATTAACACTCCATAAAGATGATAATATCAGCGGCAAACTGGTTACAAATACCAAAAGTGCATTCCACCAAGACATAAGTCTAAAAGAAAAAATTGTATTCCAAAGAAAAAAAGCTACTACTAAAGTCAACAAAAATCCAACTGCATGAGCAGCTCTTAACAACTGTATGGTTCTAATCGCCGCCACATTAAAAATATTTTCCGTTAAAAGTAAAGCATACATGCTTACTCCAAAACCAGACAAGATCAACATTTTGCTCAAAATTCTCTCCGGAAGCAAAAAGTAAAACAACGCCACAGATACAGAATATAATACCGGTAATATTAAAACCGTAAACCACTCAACTCCCTTTAAATCTTCAAAAAGAGCCCAAGCAGACAAACCATAAGCCAAACCAGCCAACAAACCAATCGCTTGATATCTGGCATCTACATCAATCAACTGAATTCCAAAAATACCTAAGGTCAAAAGTAAAGAAGTAATCACCAACTTGGTTCTTTTTGTCATATTTTCGCATTACAATAAACTTGTTGAACATCATCCATATCCTCTAATACTCCTAAAAAGTTAGTCACCTTATCTTTCTCTCCATCATTTAACTCAACTACGTTTTTAGGCAAAAAAACCAAACCTGCTTCCAAAATTTTATATTTAGCCTCAAGTTTGTTTTTTATTTCAAATAACTTCTTTGGTTCAGTCAAAACCTCTATTAAATCACCTACCACCGTCACATCTAAAACCCCAAGATCAATTAATTCCAACATTTGTTCTTCCTCTTTTGCCCTTTTTTCAACTAAAATTTTCCCTTTTTTATCAAATAAAAACCCTACCGACCCTGTTTGGCCCAATGATCCCCCACTTTTATCAAAAACTTGTTTTAATTCAGAAGCTATTCGGTTTTTATTATCAGTTGCCACTTCTATAATTACCGCCACTTTTGATTGACCATAACCTTCATAAATCACCTCATGAAAAACATTGGCACTACCTTCTCCTGAAGCTTTTTCAATCGCCCTTTCAATGTTTTTCTTAGGCATATTGGCTTGCTTGGCCTTATCAACACACAACCTTAATTTAAAATTAGTGGTCATATCAGACCCACCCTCATGTGCCGCAACCATTATAGCTTTAACTAATTTGGTAAAAACCTTCCCTCTCCGATTATCCTCAATTGCTTTTTTATGTTTAATTGTTGACCACTTAGAATGCCCAGACATGACTTAATTTTATCACCTCAAAGAAAGATAATCCTTACCAATTATCACCATAACATCAGCCCTAAATTCATTATTCTCAATAAATTCAACCTTATCAATATTTAAAATATCCACCAAAACCTTAACCGTATAGCTTTTTAAATCATCTTTGTTTTTAACTTTAATCATTGATTTTTGAATTAAATCTAAATTAGAGACCACCACTACATCACCACCAATATTTCTAATCAATCTCGAAACACTAAAAGCTTCCCCTTCTCCCCCACTGGCATTCAAAACCGCAATTTCCAACTCCTCGGTCAATAACTTTTCGTCAAATAATTCATGGTTTAAAAGTTCGTCCAATAATAAGAGTTTAATTTTAAAAACTTTGCTACCATCGGCCAAAATATCATCCTCCAAAACTTGTTGATTTATCAAATTAATCTCTTTTCTTTTATCAACCGTTATTAATTCATACCAAGTTATTCTTAAAACATCCCACCAAGTTAAATTAGACTCACCTTCTACTTTATAAGCTGAAATAAACACTCCAAAATTATCTTGAATTGTTTTCATTAATAACCTTCCACCTTCTCTTTCTAGTTTTCCGAGCGAATAAATACTTCCCAATTTATATTTACCAAAACCAAATGGAACTTCACTTATTGTATTTAAAGGTACTTTGAATAAAGCAGATTTTTTTTGTTCAGGTAATAAAACTTTTAAATTTAATTCCTCATCTTCTATCATTACTATGCCGATTCTACTTTTTCCATTCCAAACACTTTGACAAACCCCACGCCACAAATAATTAAATAACACAAAAAAGCAAATTAAAAAAATAAAAATCAGACCTAAATATACTTGAGATTTTTTTTTCTGACTCGCCATTTTCTTTTGTTCTCGGCGCCATTTTGGAAATTTCTTTTTTGAACTATTCATAACACATCAAACTATATCACATCTTTGTTGACTAGTCTTTTAACCCCCGCTGCCAGCATAACATAAAAACTAATATAGAGCCGAACATCAGCCTTTTTTCATAGTATCGAGTATTTTCTCTAGATCATCGGCTAAACCTATTTCAAACAATAAATATTTTTTCGATTTTGGATGTTTTATCCTCAAACTAACTGCTTGCAAAAACAAACGAGGGCACCAAAGCCTGTCTTTTCTGGCAGTCTTTCTACCCGCATAAAATTCATCTGAAACCACCCCATGTCCAAGATATTTCATATGAACCCTAACTTGGTGTGTTCTTCCAGTTTTTGGAAATACCTTTAAATAAGTAAACTCTTGAGCCCCTCGTTTGTAAAAACCAACCACTTCATACCTTGTTTCTGATTCTTTTCCACCGACAAAAACACCAAACTTAGTTCGATTAAAAGGGTTTCTACTAATTGGTGCAGTTACTTGACCTTTCCTTAAAATCATTCTTCCGTGAACCATAGTCATATACATTTTTCCCACCATTCTTTCTTTAAATTGTCTTTGCAAAAAATCCATCGCCTTTTGAGTTTTAGCTATAATCAAAACTCCGCTAGTTTCTTTATCTATTCTGTGAACAATCCCATTTCTTGCAACTTCCATGCCGATTTCATGCTCTACCAACCAATCCTGAAGGGTAATTATTTTCTTTGTTGAACTTGAATTATTGACTACTAAGCCGGAGGGCTTATTTAGCACCAATAAAAACTTGTCTTCAAATATTTTTTTTATTACCATGCTTCCTTAATTTTCACACCTTAGCCTTAACCTTACTTGCACATTTAATACAGGTTTCCACCGTAGGGTCAACCGCTAATCTATCCGTATCAATCATTTGATGGCAAACAGAACACATTCCATATTTACCCACTTTAATTCTAGTCAATGTCTTTCTTATCCTAATTAAAGTTTTATCAATCTCAAGCTTTAAAGCCGACACCCTCTCATGTCCGCTTTTTTCCTTAACATCAGTATCAACCGCCGCATTATCATTCACCCTCTCCTTGTCTTCAAACGGATCTTCAGCCTTTAAAGCTTGCTTTCGTTTCTTTAGTTTAGTCTCCTCAACCTTAAGATAATTTTTAATCGGTTTTAGCACTTTTATTGGAAATTTAATTAATGACATAATGTTTGTCCCGATTCAATCGGGGTTATTTAAAATCAAAGCCTTTCTTTTTTCTTTTTCTATTTACCCGCTTAAATTTTTTAATTTTTACCGGGCTTACTTTTTCTTTAACATCTTTTTTAATCTCACGCTTTAAATTTATACCTGAACGAAGTATTAAAATCAAGCCACCAATAAACATTAAGCTAATAGAAAAACCCAAAGCTCTTTCTTGTGAAATAAATCCCAATATTACATGAATTAAGCCTGTTCCGATTAAATAGCTGGCAATTAAAAAACCCGGATGAGCTTCTCCTTTTGAAGAACAATACCATGAAAAACCTCGGTACTTTTTTTCAAAATTTTTTAATAATTTATACAAGCCCCAAAAACAAATAAAATAAAATAGCTGAACCGGATATCTTTTACCATCAACTCCCGGAAAAGAGATTCCAAAAAATAAATTGGTTTTAGCCCCCAAATTACTACCCCCAAAAAAACTTCCGATAAAAGCAAATCCTTCAATAATCAAAAATGTAAAAACACTTAAATCCAACACTTTCCAAACATCAAAAGATTTTCTTAAAGAAAAAACCGTCAAGCCCAATAATCCTCCCAGAAGAACCCCTTCAAAAGATATACCGGGAAATTTAGTTAAAAATAACATTCTATAAATACTACCGCTAAAATAAGACCAGTTAGAAAACACATACCAAACTCTACCTAAAATCAATGAAGATAATAAAGCTGACAAAAAAACATCCATCAATGATTCTTCGTTAAAACTCTCTTCCCTCCCCTTTTGCCAGTAAACAAAACCACCCAAAAAAATTCCCAAAAAAACTAAGACTCCAAAAGAATGAATTGCTATCGGACCGATTGATATTATGGTTGGCCACATATAATAAGTAGTATACAATATAACACATGCTAGATACCTCCCATGCTATTATCGGTGCTTCAATCGCCAAATTAATTCCCAATCCTTATCTTGGATTTCCCTTAAGTTTTTTGTCACACTTTTTAGCTGATTTATGTCCTCACTGGGACTATGGCGGTAGAAAAAATAATGAAAGGCCAAAATCAAAACTTATTGCTATCGCTCTTACCGATGCTTTTATTGGTTTTAGCTTGGGTTATTTAATCTTTTCCAGCAATGTGCCTACTTGGTATCTTCTCTCAATGATGTTTACCGCTCAATTACCAGACTGGCTTGAAGCCCCTTATCACATCTTTGATTTTAACTTTCCCCCTTTTTCTTCAATTAAAAAACTCCAATCAAAACTTCATAATAAAATGGACTTTCCCCAAGGTTTAATTCTTCAAATCCTAGTGGTCCTTTTCTTTGTTTTAATTGCTTTTATTTAGCTCTCTCCACATAGTCACCGCTTCTTGTATCCACCACCACTTTATCCCCTTTGTTTATAAACAAAGGCACATTTACATTCAAACCATTACTTAAACTGGCCGGCTTTAAAACCTTAGCCGCACTATTTCCCTTTTCACCGGGATCGGTTTCGCTAATTTCAAAAACCATCTTGCTTGGTAATTCTACTGACAAGGGTTTTTCCTCCCAAAATAACAAACTAACATCCATTCCCTCGATTAAATAAATTTTTTGATCACCAATTAATTTTTCATTAATCTCAATCTGCTCAAAAGTAACTGGATCCATAAACAAACTATTTTCATCATCACTATAAAGAAATTGCATGGTTTTTTTATTTAGTTGAATATCTTGAACTTTATTCCCGGTAGTATAAGTTTTAGTCACCACTGCCCCAGACTCAAGGTTCCGAACCTTGACTTTAACATTACCGGTCCCCCTCCCCATCTTGGTAAACTCATACTTTAAAACCAAAAAAGGTTGATTGTCTTCTGTAAAAGCTTTTCCGTTTCTCAATTGATTGACATTAATCATATGGTAAAATTATACACAACCAAGTCAAGTTTACCCCGTATAACTTTATTTAGTTTAAGCCAGAGTGTTGGAACGGTAGACAATCACGACTCAAAATCGTGTGGCCTTATGGCCGTGTGAGTTCAACTCTCACCTCTGGCACAAATTGGATTTTATCATAATATCTTCAACTTGTTTTCTATCTTTATCATCTGTCTTAGAGAAAAGGGAGATTTAAGGCTTTGAAGTATTTAGTTTGTCATAAATTCAAACTCTCTCGATAATCAATTCCGAGGGGCAGGTATTTGAGTCAGAATTAATTAAATCAACTATATGTTTTGCGACATTTTTGGGATTCATATAATTTGAAGTGTCTTTTGAATTATTTTTCCAAAAATCAGTTTTCATACCTCCGGGATAAATAGTCGAGACTCTAATATTATTTTCTCTAGCCTCTAATCTTAAACTTTCTGTAAAGCCCGCCAAGCCAAATTTGGAGGCACAATAAATTGTTTCATTACTTCTGGCTTTTTTTCCAGAAGTAGAGCTAACATTGATAATAAAACCCTTTTTATTTGGAAGCATTTTTTTGTAAATATATTTAGAGATAAAAATAGCCCCAAGTAAGTTTGTGTTAATAACATTAATTATTTCTTTATCAGTAGAATGTTCTAAAGTTTTTCCAAGCTCAATCCCAACACAATTAATAAAGGTGTCTACAGGTTTATTTATTCTATCAATGGCTTTTTTAATACTGGTTAAAGATGTTAAGTTGCAAGGAATTTTTTTTATATTTTTTCCTGCAATGTTTGATTTATTAATATTTCTTGATAATAAAAATAAATTAAACCTTTTTAACTGTTTGCTTAATTCTAATCCTAAACCGCTTGATGCTCCGACTATAACAATGTTTTGCATAAATTAATTATATATTGTTTATGATTATTTTACTAAAATACTTGTTTGAGGTATATCATCTATGCCTAGTTCGTGGTTATTTAAAAATAAATTAAACCAGTGAATTCTTGAGGGACAACGACGATGGCATTTTTGTTTAATAATATTTTTGGGTTTTTCAAAAATATCAACTAAAGAATATATTCCGTTGAGTTGTTCACTCTCTATTCTGTTCTCAGGGTTTGTTACGTGAGCACAAGGAAACACCCCGTGTAGAGGATTCCAAGTAGGCCAAATAAAGGGACTGTTGCAGTCATATTCTTCAGGCAAAGTTGAATCTTGAGGAGATTTTAACAAAATCTTCATTGGCATACTCTGATATTTTTGTGAAGTTTTTTGTAAGGCTGCTTTTCCAGCTAGATTTTGAGGATCATTGGGTTTTGAGAATAAATCATAACGACAACGAAATTCATCCACTCCTAAGTCGTTTAATCTTAAAATTAAAGACTCTAAATCTTTTATGCTTGATGGACTAAAAACATGAGTAATAACAAGTGCCGTTTTTGATCTTTTTTCTTTTTTTAACCTGGAGATGGATTTTACAGTTTCGATTACATGCTCGAAGCCATCAAACCAAGCATTTTGTTGGTAAGATTTTTGACTTGTGCCAGGCAAACTAATTAATATTCCTTTTGCTTGATCTACAACTTGAGTTAGAAGTGATTTTTTAATATGTAATCCGTTAGTGGTCAGCCATACTTTTCTACCAGCTTTGGAAAACTTATCAATAATTAGTCTAGAAACTTTAGGAAACAAAGTAGGTTCGCCACCTCCCGCTAAATAGACTTGCTCTATACTAAAACCATCTTTTTCCCAATCAATAGCTTTATCTATTTCAGAATTCAACTGATAAATTTGTTCTTGCCCATATTTTTTAGATAAGAAATTTACAGAATCTTTGAGATCATAACACCATACACATTGGTTTTGACATGGTTTTCCTTTGTATCCGAGATGAATATCAATAATTCGTGGGGGGTAATCAAATTGCTGGCCATCTTCCCTATTTAGAAATCTTTTTTTGAAGTAGTCAAGATTTTCTAAAATTGCCCTTTGAGCAAAAGCTGTTTCGACTTTATCTGCCATATTGTTTGTTTATTATACCACAGACTATAGGTCTTATTACTTCTTTCTTCTTTTTTCCGTCCCATAGAATTTAATTCTATCTCCCCTAAATCTCAAGTCAATCGTAGCTAAAGCTCCGTTTCTATGTTTGGCTACCATTAATTTGCAATTCTCAAGATCCTCCTGATCTTCACGATAAAGGAACATTACCACGTCAGCATCCTGTTCAATCCCTCCAGACTCACGTAAATCAGCTAATTGTGGTCTTTTAATTCCCCTATGCTCCACCGCTCGAGACAACTGACTTAAAGAAATAACCGGCACTCTCAATTCACGAGCCAAATTTTTTAAACCCATTGAGACTTCAGAAATTTCTTGAACCCTATTTTCCAAATTTCTACTATGTGCCAACTGTAAATAATCAACAACAAGCAAACTCAAGCCATTTTCAGCTTGAAGCCTTCTGGCCTTAGTCCTCATTTCCATAATACTCATACCCGGAGTATCATCAATATATAAAGGAGCATCTGCCAACTCCCCCATTGCGTCAGATAAAGATGAAAAATCTTTTTCATTTAACCTGCCTGTTTTTAATTTCCAAGCATCAATATCTGCTTGAGATACTAGTAATCTGTCTACCAACTCCTCTTGACTCATTTCTAAAGAGAAAAACCCAACCGGAAGTTTTCTCTCCACCGCTACATGTTGAGCTATATTTAAGGCCAAAGAAGTTTTTCCCATACCCGGTCTGGCCGCTATAATAATCAAATTACTTCTTTGAAATCCGGCTAAAATATTATCTATATCTTTAAACCCGCTCTCTACTCCTCGAATCCCTCCTGCGGTTTTATGAAGTTCGTCCAATCTGTCAAATGATTCGGCCAAAACATCTTTAATCGGCAGAAAATTTCTCTCTAAATTTTCCTGACTTAAACCGAAAATTGTTTTTTCCGCATTATCTAAAATCTTACTCACAGACAAAGATTCATCAAAAGAATCTTCAACTAATTTCGAGGCTTGAGAGATTAAAGTTCTTTTAGTAAATAAGCCTTTTACAATCTTGGCATACTTTTCTACATGAGCGCTAGTTGGCACTCGATTTACCAATTCCGTTAAATAACCCGAACCACCGACTTTTTTTAAAGCTTTGCTTGATTTTAATTTTTCTGATACTGTCACCACATCAATTGGATCACGATTTTCATACAAACTTACTATCGCCTCAAAAATCTTTACATGTTTGTCCTCATAAAAATGTTTTGCTTTTAAAAAAGAGGCAATTTCCACCACCGCATCTTTATCAATTAAAAGCGCTCCCAATACCGACTGCTCCGCCTGTAAACTATGTGGCGGAATCCGCACTTTATTTTGCATATCTTTCTAGAACCACTAACTGAAGTTCTTCCGGCAGGTCCAACTTTTTAATTTTCAGCTTTTTTTCTTTTCTTGGCTCTATTCCCAATTGATCGACAAATTCACTTAACTTTGCTTTTGTTTTAAATAACGAGGAGTGCTCTTTTGTCTTATAATGCATTGGAACTACTATTGATGGTCCGATTTTTTTAACCAAAGCAATGGCTTTTTTTATTTCAATTGAAGTATCTCCTCCAACTGGAATCATTAAAATATCCACTCCATCTAATTCATTAAGTTGCTTTTCATTAAGTTCATGTCCCAAATCCCCCAAATGGCAAATTCTTAAATCGTCAGCATTAAATACATAAACTGTATTTTTGCCCCTATCCTTACCTTGATTCTCATCATGAAAGGTAGTCAAACCAGTAACAACCACCCCTTTTATCTCATACTCACCCGGACCGTTAATCACCATTGGTTCACCACTAACAGCCTCTATATTATTATGGTCTTTATGATCGTGAGAAATAGTAACAATATCAGCTGTAGTTTTAGGCAATGAAAAACCAACTGACTTGTCAAACGGGTCACAAATCACTTTAGCTGATTTAAATTTTAATAAAAAACTTGAATGACCCAAGTAAGTAATATCCATAGCGATTCATGGTAACATAATCTGAGTTTCTTGACAATAAATTAACCTGTTGATATAGTGCTGGGGCTTAATTAAATTATATGAAAAAAGAAGCGCTTATCGCTATTATTGTCGGTTTAATTTTTGGATTAATTATTACTATTGGGATCTATACTGCCAATCGCTCAATTAACCAATTAAAAGCTAAGAAAACAACTCAAAAAAACACTATCACTCCCTCACCCCCAACTCAATTGGAGGAAAAATCACTGGAAATAACTTCCCATGAGTCTTTTGATTTAATTAATCAAAGTGAAATCACTTTATCCGGAATCGCTTGGTCAAATGCCATTATCGCCCTTCTGACCGAAAACCAAGAATTCATGGCCGTAGCCGACTCAGACGGAATTTTTTCTTTTAACTTTGATCTAATCAAAGGCTATAATGAAATTCAAATTATTGCCACTGACGATACCGGAGAAATCAGCTCTAAAGACTTAATCATAACTTACTCAACTACTAAAATAGAATTAGAATGAAAAAATTAATTATCCTAACCACCATCTTTCTTTTACTCTTACTGCCTACTCCTTTAATTGCTGAAGAAGCCTCAGAGTCCGGAAACTCAAATTTAACCGATAAAATTAAAGAAAAACTTCAGGAAACAACCGAAAAAGGCTTTGATAATATTAAAAAGGAAATTGTCAATAAATCAAAAACTCCAAAAAGAAAAGCTTTTATCGGTAAAATTAAATCAATTAATCAATCAAACCTTACCCTTGAATATAAAAGTCAAATTTTTAACATCACTTTAAATGAAAATACCAATATCGTTAAATCATCCGGTAAAAAAACCATCTCTGTTGATGATCTTAATATCGATGATTTTGTTATTGCCATGGGTTTTGTTTCACCTGATGCCGAAAATTTGATAGCTCATCGAATTCTCTTGATCTCTATTCCAAAACCATCCATTTCTCGACAATTACTAAATGGAAAAATTAACGAAATTGATGGCAATAAAGTTTCTATTGACTCAAAATCCCTTGTTGTTACTGGCAAAACAAACCTAAAGATCAAAGATATAGAAGATCCGAAAGTCGAAGACTTGAGACTTGATGATAGTTTATTTGCCATTGTTACCATGAGTCAAAACGGAGATATTCAAACAGTTAAGCAAATTTTAGTTTTACCCGGAAAAAATAATCCCGCCTCCATTGAACCCACCAACCTGCCTGCGCAGGCAAGCGCCACCGAATCCGCCGAAGCCACCGACTCCGCCTTCAGGGTTTATCCTTGAAGTCAAAAAAACAAGCAAAATCACCTCAAGAAACTTCAAGGTTCAACCCTGCAGGCTAAAAACCACCCATTTGTTATAATAAATATATGTCAAACAAACTATATCAAGCCATCCTTAGCTTGAAAACAAAAAAAGAAGTTCAGATTTTTTTGCGTGACCTTCTTACTCTTCGGGAAATTAAAACTATCACTCAAAGATTTAAAATTGCTCGTCTTCTTCATCAGGGCTTACCTTACGCCAAAATCGCTAAACTGACTAACACCTCTACTACTACGGTTACCCGAGTTTCCCATTGGTTAAAACACGGTAAAGGTGGCTACAAGCTAGCCCTAAAACGCCTGCATGAAGGTTCGTAACCTTCATGCAACATCCTCCTCCAGTTGACAAACTTAACCTTTTACCTTAGAATAATCTTAGATTAATCTAATAAATATCTGAGGACTTTTATGTTTATTCCTACAGACAACAACATCAGCACAATTACAGATATGAGGGAAAATGCTATTTCCCTTTTACAGTCTGTTCAAAAAAAACAATCCCCCACAATCATCATGCACAGAAATTCTCCCAAGGCAATTCTTTTATCTGTAACTAGATATAATCAATTAATGGAGATGGTCGAAGACTATTTAGATGAAGAGTTGGTTTTAAAACTAGAAAAACAGCGAAAAACAGCGAAAAAATCTGACTATATACCCTTCGAAAAAGTATTGAAAGAGTTTAATATTGATGTATAAAATTGTTCTTCACAAACGAGCAAAAAAACAGCTACGAAAACTACCAAGAGCTGATCAAATTAAAATCACTAAAACAATAAAAAAACTTGCAATTAATCCCCTTAATTTTGAATTGAATGTAAAAGCCTACAAAAAAGAGAGTAAAACATATAGAGTTCGAAAGGGAAATCTTCGAATTATTTATTATTTTAATCAAAAAACTCATACTATTTTTATCGACTATCTTGGCCACCGTGGCAACATGTATCGATTATTTTAACCCTCCAAACCTTGCGCTTGACAAATCTTTTTTTTACTGTATATTAGCGTATTAACATGATAATATAAAAAGATTTACTTCCCGGAGTGAGAATTTTCTCTCCGAGATGGAAATCATTAAAAAATATGAACCAACAAAATAAATCACTCAATTCACATCACGTCTCCAGCACATGCGGGCAGGCGGATATTTTCATGCTGAAATAATAATTAATTAAAAATATAATCCCCCACCCCCGCATCATCAGGGGGATTTTTTATGGAGAAAAATATATGAAAAACGAAAAATTTAATTTAAAAGAAATCAATAATATTATAAGTAATATAACTTTTATTAGACCAGGTGGTAACGATACCGCCTTAGTAACTGGTCTCAACTACTCTTCCATGAGTCGAGAGTTAATTAACAACACTATCATACAAAAGTTTCCCAATATCGAACAGGTTGGCTTTATTGACTTAACTAATTCAAGTAATCCAATTCTAGAAATGGCTGGGGGTGAATTTTGTGGTAATGCCACCAGATCCACTGCCTACCTAGCTTTAAATAGTCAAGAGGGAAAAGTTAACATCACTGTTTCTGGAGTTAAAAAACCACTAAAAGCTGGTGTAGATAATCAAGGAAATGCTTGGGCTGAAATGCCAGTTCCAAACACAATAGATATTACAACCACGGATCAAGGCTGGTCAATCGTTCCTTTAGAAGGAATCACTCAAGTAATCGTCAATAAACCAGATAATTTAAAAACAGAGGAAGAGGTTAGGGCAGCTGGCATGAAAATTCTTAAAAAGTTAAATCTTATTGATACTGTTAAAGCTTCTGGAGTTATGTTTACCAGTCAAGAAGGTGATCAAATTTTGGCCGAGCCAGTCGTTTGGGTTAAAGCCATGAAAACTGATTTCTATGAAACAGCTTGTGGTTCAGGCACTGCCGCTCTTGGTTTATATCTAGCAAACTCTTTTGGAAAGAGTCAGTTAACTATCCCAGTCATACAACCTAGTGGAATGATAATCAACGCTTCAATTAATTTAACTAAAGAGTCACCAGAAGTTGTTATCTCTGGACCAATTGAAATTATTAGCCAAAATGCTTCAATAGAAATTAATAATCAAGTCACCATTCAACAGCTAGACAATCAAGAAAAGCTTAATCTAGCTTTTGAAAAAGGTTTCGTAAGTCTTTATCAAGATGTTTTTAGTGAAGAGCCCTATTTCGAATATTTTTCTGATCAAGAAGTTAAAAGCATCTTTACAGATTACTTGAATCAAGGTGGCCTTATCTTTACTGCTACAGAAAATGATCAAATTGTTGGTTTTGGCGCCGCTATTCCAATAAAAAAATCAAGTCTGGTAAATGTCGATGGAATAAAAAGTTTACCTGATAATACTTGGTATATGGCTGAGTTGGGTGTCAAAAAGTCAATTAGGCGTCAAGGTTTAGCCAAAGATCTGATTCAGTCAAGATTCAAAGCTATGCCGAAAAATTCTTATGTGGTTATGCGTACCACTAAAGATAACCCAGCCTCCCGATCTTTGTATAAAAAACTTGGGTTCCAATTACTTAATCTTACTCAAGATGTTGCTCAAAAAAGAACTGGAGATCAAGCAGAAAAAGATCAAAGAATATTTATGGGTAAGCAGTTATGATTCAACTGAAAAAACTAGAAAAAAGAATGGTTGCTTATCAGCAATTAACTAATATTAAGTCAATTGACAACAATGAATCACTAGTAACTCTAGAGCCCAAGTTTGGGGCTTTAGAGGCTAGATACTCAAAATTACAAGACATGATCCCTTTAACTGGTGAAAAAATACTGGTTAGAGAAACTGTTAAGCAAAAACTAGTTAAAGTTTCTCAAAACATTAATAAAATTAACAAGCGCTGGAAATTACTAGTTATGTATGGATATAGAGCACCAAAAATTCAAAAAAGATATTTTGTTAAAAATCTCACTGACATGCTAGAAAAACAAAAAGAAGTTCCTTCTCCGGTAAATCTTTATGAAATGACTCACCGTCAAGTGGCTGTTCCAAAAGTTTCCGGACACCCTACTGGTGGAGCCGTAGATGTTTCTCTTATAAATACAAACGGCAATCTGGTGAACTGTGGCTCAAAAATATACGATCTTAAAAATATTAAAAGATATACATTCATGACCTTAAAAAATAAATCTGCCAAAAAAGCAAGATTTATTTTAAGAGATGTAATGATGCAAGAAAACTTTGCTCCATTTGACGGTGAGTGGTGGCATTTTAGTTACGGTGACAAAGAATGGGCAGCCTACTACAAAAAACAAACAGCGTTCTATAATCAACTTAGCCTTAAAGTTATTACCAACCTTCAGGGTTTATCCTTGAAGTCCAAAAAACAAGCAAAATTACCTCAAGAAACTTCAAGGTTCAACCCTGCAGGCTAAATAAAAATAATATGGTAAACTATTAAACATATGTCAGATAAAAAACCATTGCTACAAACCCTAAAAGGTTTTAGGGATTTTTTACCCGAGGAAAAAAAGCGTCGGGATTTTGTCATGGATTCCATCAAAAAAACCTTTGAAACTTTTGGCTTTGAACCCCTAGAAACTCCAACCCTTGAATATTCCTCCCTCATTCTCGGTAAATATGGTACTGAGGCAGATAAATTGGTCTACTCTTTTAAAGATCGTGGTAATAGACAAATTGCTTTAAAATATGACCAAACCGTTCCCACTGCTCGTGTTTTAGCCCAATATAAGGACCAACTCCCAAAATATTTTCGCAGATACCAAATCCAAAATGTTTTTAGAGCTGACAAGCCCCAAAAAGGTCGTTATCGAGAATTTACTCAGTGCGATATTGATATTTTTAATACCACCTCCCCTATTGCCGATGCCGAAATCATTGCTTGCACCTATTTTGTTTTTAAAAATCTTGGTTTTCCAAACATTATTTTAAAAATTAATGACCGCCAAATACTTTTTAATATTTTAAAACCATATTCAACTAAAACAATCTCTGTTTTGTCTATTATCCAAACCATTGATAAATTAGATAAAAAACCCAAGCCAGAAGTCATTAAAGAATTAATTAATAAAGGCCTACCTCAAAAATCTGCCAACCAAGCTTTAAATAATATTCAAAAGGCTAAAATTACCAAAAATCTAAAATCTATTTACAACTATTCAATTAACCTCGGCGTACCGAAAAAAAACTTACAATTTAGCCCATCTTTAGCCAGAGGTCTTGACTACTACACCGGTATGATTTTTGAAGTTATTATCCCCGAATATCCGATTGGATCATTTGGCGGTGGCGGGCGTTATGATAAATTAATATCTCAACTGGGCGGTCCTGATATTCCGGCTGTTGGAATTGCTTATGGATTTGATCGAATGGTCGAAGCCGCTACTAAACTAAACCTTATTAAATCAACAAAATCAAATAAAAACGTTTTAGTAACCCAATTCCCCGGATATGAGGAAAAGTCTTTAAACACAGCCTGTAAATTAAGAAAGCAAAATATTAATACCGAAGTTTATCCTCAATCTGAAGATTTGGCCAAACAACTCAAATATGCTAACAAAAAAAATATTCCTTTTGTAATTATCATTGGACCAGATGAAGCCAATAAAAACCTCGTCACTCTAAAAAATTTAGAAACTCGCCAACAAGAAACCATCTCTATAGAAAAAGTTATCGAAAAACTAAAATAATCTGTCCATGACCAAGCGCACTAAAGCTTACTTAAGCTTATCTATTACTGCTTTAATTTGGGGTCCAGCCTTTGCAGTTATCAAACCCTCCCTCTCAGTTATATCCCCTTTTCAGTTCCTCTACTTTCGCTATCTTATAGCTGCTCCACTAACCCTCCCACTTATTTTTTACTACTATAAAAAACTCAAACCCAACCTCAAAACCATACTCACTGTCTCAACCATAGAGTTTTTTGGCACTCCTCTCGCCTTAAGTATTCTCTATCTTGGTCTCGCTAAAACCTCTGCACTAGAAGCCTCTTTAATTGGAGCTACAAGCCCTATTCTAGCCACCATTGGTGGTATTATCTTTCTTAAAGAAAAAGAAGAGAGATTAGAGTGGATTGGCCTTTCTATTAGCTTCTTTGGCTCTTTACTTCTCATTGTCGAGCCACTTATCACCGGCAAGGCCTTTGCCTCCTCTTTTTCTCTGTCTGGAAATCTAATGATTTTTTCCTACAATCTACTAAGCACAACTTACTACCTTTTAGCCAAAAAACATTACCAAAATCTCCCCAAACTATTTCCTACTAGCATTGGCTACTCAATTTCTTTAATCTCTTTCTTTATTTTCCTTAAACTCACCCAATCGTCTACTCCAATATCTCTTCTATCCACCCCTTCCGTAGCCACTGCTGCTATCTACATGGGATTTTTTGGCTCAATTATTGCCCTAACTACCCGCATGTACGGCCAAGACCAAATAGAAGCATCCGAAGCTAGTCTTTTCAATTATCTACATGGGGTCATCGCTATTCCCGCTAGTTATTTTTTACTAAAAGAAATACCCACCATCAAGCAAATAATTGCCATCTTAGTAATATCTTTTGGTGTTTTTATTGCCGAATATCGACCTGGAAAGATTAAAAAATAACTGATATAATCCTCTAGTTATGAAAAAAGACATTCACCCAAAATATTATTCAAATTGCAAAGTCACTTGTGCTTGTGGCAATGTTTTTACCACCGGCTCAACTCTCGAGGAAATAAAAGTGGACATTTGTTCCGCTTGCCATCCATTTTTCACCGGTAAAATGAAGTTTATCGATACCATGGGCCGAGTTGAAAAATTTCAAAAAAAGCAAGCTAAGGCCAAGAAAAATAAATATACTAAAAAAGTTGACAGAAAAAGAATCAAAGAAAAAATCGAAAAAGCCAAACCCAGAACCCTAAAGGAAATGATCGAGCAACAAAAAAAACAGTTAAAAAGAAAATAATGAACGGCTACCTCAAAGAGGAGATTAAGCGTCTAGAAAAAAAATTAGAAAAAGCTAAAAACCTCCTTAAAGACCCTCAACTAAAAAACTTAGCCCAAGAAGAAGTTACCTCTCTCCAATCCCAACTCAACTCCTTAAAAAATATTCCATCCCGGGATGGAATATTAAAGAAAAAAACAGGGAAAAAACAAATCCATCAAGGCAACGCCATTCTCGAAGTCCGAGCCGCCGCCGGAGGTGAGGAGGCCAAAATTTGGGCCAATGATTTAATTGAAATGTATACTCGTTTTGCAGAAATTCAAAAATTGGAAATTATCCCCTTGGATTCCGGAATTATTAAAATTAAAGGTAAACAGGCCTTTCCTCTTTACCAATTTGAATCCGGAGTTCATCGGGTTCAGCGAATCCCCTCTACTGAATCATCTGGCAGAATTCATACCTCAACCGCTACAGTTACTGTTTTACCGGAAATCAAAAAGACCGAAATCACTATTAAACCTAAAGATGTTAACATCGAATTTTATCGTTCATCTGGGTCCGGCGGTCAAAACGTAAACAAAGTCTCCACCGCAGTTAGATTAAAACATCTCCCATCAAATATCGTGATTGAATCTCAAACTCAAAGAACTCAAGAACAAAACAGGAAAATAGCCTTTGATCTTCTTCGAACCAAATTATTTACCATTGAAAAAGAGAAAAAAATAGCCGCCACCGATTCAACCAGAAAAAAAGCTGTTGGCCGTGGCATGAGAGCCGAAAAAATCAGAACCTACAACTTTCCTCAAAATCGAGTTACCGATCATAGAATTCAAAAATCATTCAAAGACCTCAAAAATATTATCCAAGGCAACTTACTCCAAATTATCACCGCTCTTAATCACTCTCCAACCTCTTCAAGTTTAACCTTAAATTGAATTGTTTCTGTCCCGCGATAAACACCTAACTTAACTTCATCTCCTGCTCTTTTCTTAGAAATAACTAAACTCAAGTCATTTTTCTCCGTTAATAAAACCTCGCCTATTTTAGTTACAATATCATTTTCTTTTAAACCGCTTTTTTCTGCCGGCGAACCTAGAACCACCTCAACAATATAAGCTCCTTGCGGAATAGAATTTAAAATAGCTGTTTTTTTATCCAGCATTTGATATCTCACCCCCAAATAAGGTCTTGAAAATTTACCGGTTGATTTAAAATTATCAATTGAAATTTTAATAATATTAATTGGAATGGCAAAACCTATATTTTCTCCGGCTTGAGATACAGCTACATTAACTCCAATCACTTGGCCGGATGAATTTAATAATGGCCCACCGGAATTACCCGGATTAATGGCCGCATCAGTTTGAATCACATTACTAAGCTCTTCACTCGTATTTGAAAAAGGAGTTCCGGCATTAATTCCCCGCCCCAGACCAGAAATCACTCCCGTAGTCACAGTTGATCTAAACTCGCCCAAAGCGGTTCCAATCGCAATTACTATTTGGCCGACTTTTAAATTATCACTATCTCCCAACTTAATTGGTTTAAATTCTTTTGTCGGATTTACTTTTAAAATCGCCAAATCATTAACCGGATCTCGATATATTTTCTCAACTTTAAGCTCTTCATTAAGATTAGTAATCACCCGATATTCTACCTCTAAATCACTTACTACATGTTTATTGGTTATCACTAGGCCATCTTTAGACAATATAAAACCCGAACCAATATCCCTTTTAATTTGTCTTTCTTCAATATTTGGCTGAACTTTAGAACCAAAAAAACCAAAAGAATCAAAAAAAGAATTTGGATTAATAACTCTCTGATTTTTTTTCACCCCAACTGTCACCACTGAAGGCCCAACAAACTCAACCACATCTATAACCGCATTTTCTTCTTTTAAAATTTCTCGAAATATTTCCCGATTAGACCCCTCCCCTTCCTTTGACTTAAAAACAATTCTATCTCCAACCACCCCGCCTAAAAAACCTACAAATAAAACCACTATCAAGGCTAACCACGTGGACCATTTTTTCATGACTTTATAATTTTTGCCTTAATCTTTGCCAATGATTTACCAAATTTTAAATCAACCTCATAATCTCCGATTTTTTTAATCGGTTTCTCTAGTTTAATATACGTCTTTAAAATATCCAGTTCCTTGGCAATCTTTTTTTTAGTAATACTACCGTGAACTTTCCCGGCCTTACCGGCTTTTACTTTAATGGTTATTACCTTTCCGTCTAATTTCTTAGCTAAACGCTCATTTTTTTGTTCACTTCTCTTTTTAACATCTTTTTTTAAAGCTTTTTCTTTTTTTAATTTTTCAATTGCAGCTTTCGTAGCCACTATAGCTTGCTTTTTTGGTAATAAATAATTAACCGCATACCCCAAAGAAACATCTTTAACTTCACTTGTTTTTAAAATTATAACCTTCATAAACCCTAATTATACACCACTTCCATCGCCTTAATAAGCTGTTCATCAATATCTTTGGTTTCAATATCATCTTCCACCTCAACATCCGGAGTAATCCCCTTGGTCTCATTTACCCATTGACCCTCTGGTAACAACCATTTAGCCGTAGTTACATGCAAACCAGCCCCTTTTCCCATATCTAAAGCTTCTTGAATAGTTCCCTTTCCAAAACTTTTACTTCCAACCAATTTAGCTCTTTTATGGTCTCTAAGCGCCCCAGATAAAATCTCCGAAGAAGAAGCACTTCCTTTATTAATCAAAACCACCAAAGGAATTTCAAGCAATCGACCTTTATCTTTTACACTATAACTTTCAACTCCTCCCCTGGAGTCCTTCTGTTTAACTACAATTAAACCTCTATCCAAAAATTCACTGGCATAAACAACTGCTCCTTGCAAATATCCGCCCGGATTATTTCTTAAATCTAAAACAACCCCTTTGGTATCCGGTTTTAAAACAATTTCATCAACCGCCAAATTCCATTCATCTTCGGTTCTACCTCCAAATCTGGATAATTTAATATAAGCTATATCTTTAACCTCCCCCTTCCATTCAAGTTCAACGCTCTTAATTACAATCGTCCCTCTTTTAATGGTCACTACTTCAACTTCACTGGCCCCCTCACTAAATAAACTTAAATCAATCGGAGTTCCTTTTGGTCCCCTGATAATTTTAACTGCCTCAGGTAAAGACATATCAATCGTATCAACATCAACATCCTTAGCCTCATCCTTAATATGCAAAATCAAATCCCCGGCTTTAACCCCGGCTGTCTTTGCCGGCGTTCCCGCCAATGGAGCAATTACTCCCAGTTGACCATCAATAAAACCCAATTGAATTCCCACTCCTTCAAAAGCCCCATTTAATTCCTCTTTGGTAGCTTTGTTTTGCTCGGGTGGTAAAAAAACCGTGTATGGATCTTTTAAAGCCGCAGTCATTCCCCTTATGGCTCCCCAAATCATCTCATCCGGCTTCATGTCCTCTTTAATTAAATAACTCTGGCCAAGTTTATCCCATACCTGCCAAAACATTTTTAAATCAATATTGTTTTTATCGCTTGGTTGTGATCTATCCACTTTAATGGTTCCCAAACTACTGACAAAAATTTCCTTTTTGCCGACTCTATAACCAATCACTCCTGCCATCAAAACCAAACTGGTAATCAACACCCCCACTCTAATTTGTTTTAAACTTATCTTCATCAAACCTCTTTATTCTTATGCTACAAAAGGCAGCAAGGCTAAATGTCTGGCTCTTTTAATTGCTTTTGATAATCGTCTTTGATGTTTAGCGCAAACTCCGGAACGTTGCCTCGATAAAATCTTGCCTCTTTCGGAAATAAATTTTTTTAAAGTTTCAAAATCCTTATAATCAGGCACCTTTTTCTCCTTGCTTTCACAAAAAAAGCACTTTAAATTTCTCCTAAATTGTCGTCGTTTTCTTTTCATAATTTTTTAAAAGGGAATATCGTCGGGATTAATTTTACCATCATCAACTTTTTTGGTAACCGGCTTTGTGGATTTTTTAGATTTGACCTTAGCTGCCGGCTTTTTTTCAACCTTTTTTACCGGTTTTTTTTCAACCTTAGCTGCCGGCTTTTTTTCAACCTTAGTCACCGACTCAGCCTGATAAGAAACATCGGATTTAATAGCTCTATTTTTATGCTTTGAATCCAGAACAATCATGTTATCAATTATCACTTCAACCGTAGTTCTTTCTTGGCCCGAAGCATCAGTCCAATTTCTTGTTTGAAGTCTGCCTTCAACATAAGCTTTTCTACCTTTAAAAAGTAGTTGATTGCATAATTCGGCTAATTTATTCCAAGCTACAATCCTATGAAATTCTGTTTCTTCTTGGCGATCTCCACCCGAAGATGGTTGCCAAGATCTATTTGTAGCCAACCCAAAAGTACAAACCGGAGTACCTTTAGGCGTATATCTCAATTCCGGATCGCGGGTTAAATTTCCAATTAATTCTACTTTGTTAAGAGATCTGCTTGACATAATCACTCCTTTACAATTATTAAATATCTCAAAATTTCTTCTTTCAAACCTATCTCCTTTTCAAGTTCCATTATCTTGGTTTCCGCCATTTCTATAGTAAAAATTCCATACCAACCCTTGGTTTGTTTCTTAATTTTATAAGCCAATTCACGAACACCCAAAACATTTTTTTCTTTTACCTTAGCCTTAACCTCAGTTAATAATTCTTCGACTAGTTTCTTTTGTTTCCTCTCGTCTTTCCCAATCTCTTCGGTCAGAACCAAGGTCAATTCATATATTTTCATTTCTTGTCCTATTTTATCTAATTTTAAAAAAAATGCAATCGCTAAATTTTCTTATCTCGAACCTTAAATCCTTTTTTTTCTATTTCTTTTCTTACTTTGTCTGCCTCGTCCCATTTTTTAGCTTTTCTTAATTCTTTTCGTTTTTTTATTAATTCTTTAATCTCATTTGAAATTTCAGCTTTATTTTCCTCGACTTTAGCCAAACCCAATCCCAAGACTTGATCCCAATCTAAAATCAACTCCCATTTATCATACTCGGGAATATTTGACTTAACCATCTCCCAAACTACGGCCAAAGCCTGTGGCATATTTAAATCATTTTCCACCGCCTCCTTAAACTTCAAGGATAAACCCTGAAGTCTTTCCAACTTTTCCGGAGACAATTTTGTCCTTCCTTTTTTACCACTCCAAGAGCCTGAAATTGATTTTAACTTTTTATAAGCTTTTGTCGCCGCATCCAAAGATTTATAGCTGAAATTCATCTTAGTTCGATAATGCCCCGTTAAAAACAAATACCTTAAAATTCGAGGTTCGTAACCTCGAATTTTTAAATCTTTTACTCTGATAAAATTCTTTAAGGACTTGCTCATTTTCTTACCATCAACATCTAAAAATTCCGAGTGAAACCAATAATTAACAAACTTTTTACCGGTAGCCGCTTCACTTTGAGCAATCTCATTGGTATGATGAACCGGAATGTGATCAATCCCACCGGCATGAATATCAATCGTCTCCCCCAAATATTTCATTGAAATAGCACTACACTCTATATGCCAACCCGGAAATCCTACCCCCCACGGGCTTTCCCACTCCATTTGGCGCTTTTTATCTTTTGGCGAAAATTTCCACAAAGCAAAATCGGTTATGTTTTGTTTTTCCGGATTTTTTTTAATTCTAGCCCCCTCCTCTAAACCTTTTATATCCAATCTGGCCATTTTGCCATAATCTTTAAACTTAGCCGAATCAAAATAAATTCCATCGCTGATTTTATAAGTAAAGCCTCTTTTCTCCAATTTAGCTATCAACTCAATTTGTTCTTTAATATTATCGGTTACTTTGGCCACCACATTTGGTTTTTTTATATTTAACCAAGCCAACATCTCAAAAAAATCTTTTGTATAGTACTCCGCCAATTCAAGAGCGCTTTTATTTTCTTCTCTGGCCTTTTTCTCCATCTTATCCTCACCCTCATCGGCATCAGAGGTTAAATGACCCACATCAGTCACATTCATCACCACTTTAACTTTATAATCAAGCCACCTTAAAACCCTTATCAAAATATCACTGTTTACATAAGTTCTGGCATGACCAATATGAGCATAATCATAAACAGTCGGACCACAAACATATACCCCTACTTCACCCTCAACAATTGGAATAAATTCCTCCACTTTTCTACTTAAAGTATTAAACAATTTCATATAAAAAAATTATAACACTTACCTACCCGCTCGTCCCCCTACCAATTTCACCGGTTCCCATTCCCTTTTTAGTTGATAACGATAATTTATCCTTGTTTTTCTTTCTTTCTTCTTTTTTCTTTTTTAATTTTTCAAAAAAACTTTCCGGATCCTTAACTTGCTCATCGTCAAACTCGGCTTTACCGGACTCATACTTTCTATATTTTTCCTTCTTTTTTCTTCTTTCCAGTTTAATCTTTTCTTGAATTTCTTTATACATTTGCCTGGATTTTTGCTTGTCTATCTTTTCCAACCTCTTAATATTTTCCGGTTTTTCTGGTTTCTTTTTTTTAGATTTACTTGATGGAATCTCGCTGGGACTATATAGTTCACGAGTCATTTCCTCATCATCTTTATCTCTGCCAACTAAAGTTTTTCCTATTTGTTTTGATATATCGCTCACCGCCTTCTTTGACTGTCTTTTCACCTGCTTACCTGTTTCCAATAATTCCCCAAATACATCTTTAATAACCCTATTTGGCATCTAAAACTCCCTCCTACCTTCAAAAGCCCGATTTAAAGTTACTTCATCGGCATACTCAAGATCGGCTCCAATCGGCAAACCTCGGCCAATACGAGATATTTTCACTTTTATATTTTTTCCATTAATTATCTTTTTTATATACATGGCCGTGGCCTCACCCTCCATATTCGGATTGGTAGCCAAAATAATTTCGTTTATTTTACCGGCTTCCAATCTTGGCAATAAATCATAAATATGTAATTCTTCGGGTCCGATATTATTAAGCGGAGAAATAGCTCCTCCTAAAACATGATAAAGGCCTTTATAAAAACTGCCTTTTTC
>JAYEMX010000082.1:0-1834 GCA_034718535.1 Patescibacteria group bacterium
CTAACCACATTAATTGCTTTCATTACTCCACCACCGGGCCTAGTGCGTAATGAAAAACTAAAGTATTTTTTGCTTTTGGTGGGGGTTTTGACTAGAATCCTGATCATTTTAGTTTCTTAATTTCTTTTCTTAAAGCTTCATCGGTAATACCCATCTTTTTAAATTCAGAGTAAAGTTTTTTAATCTTTTTATCATCATCATCCAAAATAGCCTTTGCCATTTTGACTTTCATTTTATTTTTGTCCCTAGTTGAATAGGTGAGGTCACGAACAGCTGTTTTTAGAACCTTGTTACTAATTCCATGTTTCTTAATTAAAGGGTAAATTCTTTTGATAGCTTCATCATCATTTTCAACAATGGCTAAAGCCATGGCTTCCTTGATAGCTTTCTTTGAGTCCACCGAGTATTTAACCGCCTCTGGGGCTAACTTGTTAAGAGCCTCATTATCCCCTTTGATTAAGGCTTCAACTACTTTCCTTTTGACCATGGTTTCAGCCGAAGTAGGATGACCACCTCTTTTAAAGTATTTTTTAGCTTGTTTAGTAGACCACTGACCAAATGCTAAGGCTTGTGCCTTGCCAATTGGCCCCTTTGGGGCTAAGAATCTAGCTTGGCCCGATGGTGTTTCTGAATATCCTTTGGTTAATAATTTAGCTCCTTCATAGGTTTTTTTAATTTGAGTCCCAGCTGGAAAGATTAATCCCGGAACAGTCTTTATCAACTCTTTTCTCCCCTCTTTTCTGGTATCTTCATCTAACGAGAGAGCCTTTCCTCCTGCCTTTACTAATTGACCGGTTGGGGATTGAAATTTAAAGTCTGGGATTATATCTTCAATTCTCCAACCAAAAGAACGTCCAATAGTTGAATATACAACTACATTGGAGGCTATCCACCTCATTAAACCACCCCAATCTTTTTCTTTATACATTGAACCCAAAAACTCGGCTTGTTTAAATGTAAAGCTTTTAAATTGTAGCAATATCTTGGCGGTATCTGATCCTAAAATCACTGGAGTATCTATTGCTCCGAATTTAAATTGTGTGTCACGAACCATTTTCTTAGCATATTCAATTGCTTTGGCTTCGCTCTTGCCCTCTGCTAAGGCTTTTTTCTTAGCTCCGAAATAGGCTGATCCCCTATTAATCTTCTCAGCTGTTTCAAAGAAATAAAACAGGCCTTTATCTACCTTTTCCATGGTTTGTTTAACCACATTGAATGATCTGTCTTGAATGAATGAATCTTCAAGTACTCCAACTTTTTTAAGTTCTTCAATTCCTGTATTGCCTTTTTTGATTAAATCTATATATCCGGCAGTAGTGTATTTTTTACCCAACTTAGCATATGTATTAGTTCCTTGACTTAAGTTCTTCATTGATGAACCTATATTTAAACCCAAAGTGCCCCTATAAATAGCTTGTCTAATAGACTTACTAATAACACTTACAGGTCTTGCCCCCAATTTGTAGCCTACTGGAGAACTCTTGATATAATTATCAATTAAGTTGTCAACCTCAGTTGGTCTCATATTAATTCTATGAGTTAACCTCATGACATAGTTTAAAGATTCTTTGTCCAAATCCACGGCTGATTCTTTAAGTTGTTTTAAGGCTGGATCCATGGCTTCTTTTCTAACGGCCCTTTTTGTGTAAGCTTGCAAAGCTCGCCAAACATCTTCTACATAACCCATCTTGCCAAGTCGCTTCTGCAGGAAAGGATCATAAACTGATCCGGCAGGCTTGTCAGTGATAAGCTTAGCAAAACCTGTGTCAAACTCTTTTTGAATAAAGTCTTTTTCAAAAATATGGGTAATATAGCTTGCCAGTCTTTTGTCTTT
>JAYEMX010000083.1:0-1831 GCA_034718535.1 Patescibacteria group bacterium
TTTAAACGGCATGGGCATTCAACCGGATATTATCATCGCCAGAGCCGCATCTTTTATAGACAAAAGAAGAAGAGAGCGTTTTGCTTTATTTTGTAATATTGAGCCTGAAAATATTATCTCGGCTCCTGATCTGAAAGAAATCTACGAACTTCCCCTAATTTTACACCAGCAAAATCTTTCAAATATTCTCTTAAGCAAGTTAAAAATAAAAAATAAAAAGATAAATTTAAATAAATGGAAAACCCTAATTCAATTAATTAAAGCGCCTAAAAAACATCAAATTACTCTTGCTATTGTTGGGAAGTATTTTTCAACCGGAAACTATCACTTAAAAGATTCTTATGCCGCCCTTTTTGATGCCATTAATCATGCCGCTTGGCCAAACAAAACTAAAATTAAAATCAAAGAAATTGATTCGGAAAAATCAGACAGAGAAATAAATAAGCAACTAAAAGGAGTTAACGGTATTATTGTTCCCATTGGTTGGGGGAAACGGGGGGTAAACGGTATGCTATCCGCTATTACTTTTGCCAGAATCAATAAAATTCCCTATCTGGGACTTTGCTTGGGTATGCAATTGGCCGTAGTTGAATTTGCCAGAAATATAGCCGGTTTAGATAAAGCTCATACTACCGAAGTCAATCCCAAAACCAAATATCCGGTTATTCATATAATTCCAAAACAAATTAGAAATTTAAAATCACGAGCCTATGGTGGTACCATGCGTCTGGGTTCTTGGGATTGCAAAGTCAAAAAAAATACTTTAGCTTATGATTGTTATAAAAAAACCGATATTTCCGAAAGACATCGTCATCGCTACGAATTTAACCAAAAATATTTAAAAATTCTTAAATCAAAAGGTTTGGTTATTTCCGGCAAATCAAAAAAAGAAAATCTAGTTGAAATTATTGAACTAAGTAAAAAAGACCATCCATTTTTTATCGGTACTCAAGGTCACCCTGAATATAAATCAAGGCCGCTTAATCCCCATCCGATATTTTTAGAGTTTATAAAAGCCGCTATAAAAAACAAAAAAGTGTGATACAATCACTCCCGTATGGCAATTCAAACTAAGGTACTAAACACAAAAATTACAGTTGGAGATACTGTTAGCGTTACTCAACAGTTTATGTCCGGAGAAAAAATGCAAAAGCAGACTTTTACCGGTTTAGTTATGGGAATTAAGGGTAGAGGAGAAGGTAAATCACTTACTGTTAGAAAAATTTCATTCGATGGTATTGGCGTTGAAAAAATCTGGCCGGTTCAGTCGCCTAATTTAGTTAAAATAGTAGTTAAGAAAAAAGGCAACCCGAGACGAGCCAAATTAAACTACCTAAGATCAAAAATAGGCAAAGATGCTTTAAAAATTAAAGCAGCCTCCAAATAAAGTCTTCTAATCTTTCACATTATCTGATAAAATACTTTTTTGTAACCCATTTTATGGGCAGTTAGCTTCCGACTAAATCGGAACACGGTCAGTTGATAGAACATCCCGATTAAATCGGGAGTGTCACATCAATCGATTAACTGCCATATGGGCCGTTAGCTCAGTTGGTAGAGCATCTGCCTTTTAAGCAGAGTGTCACAGGTTCAAGTCCTGTACGGCTCACAAAGGATTGATATATCAATCCTTTTGGCCCCATCGTCTATCGGCTTAGGACACTAGGTTTTCATCCTAGAAAGCGGAGTTCGACTCTCCGTGGGGTCACATAACTGCGAATTGGCGCGCGCCTGGCGAGGCGCGCCCACGGTTTTTGCCAGTTAAACGTGAGTTTACCGTCGTTCAAAGTGAAGTTCGAGCCAGTGATGGCGAGAAACTTTCGCTTTGCGG
>JAYEMX010000084.1:0-8085 GCA_034718535.1 Patescibacteria group bacterium
TAAGGTTTAACCCTTTCCGTGAAGTTAAAGGTGACTCCTTAACAGGAGACCCGGCAGAATGCCGAGTCGGGACAGCGAAGCCTGCCTGCGCAGGCAGGCTGGAAGGAGTCTCCTTGTTGAAATTTTGAGAACTCAAGTTCGTACTCGGACCCGAAGCCAACTCCTCCACCCTATGCATAACCCCTACAGTTAACGGCTTTCCGCATACATGACAAGTTGTTCCTCTTTTGCTAGTTTCTTTGGGCGATTGTACCACTCCACATTTTCTATGACCCGTATAATAATACTTGCCTTCTTCCGGATGAAACTCAATCGTATAAACAATCTTGTTTTTCTTGTTTCCTTTTTCCAATCCCTCCGCCAAATCACTAAAACTATATTTATCTTTTTCAAAATCAAAAACAGTTACTTCCCGTCCCAATTTTCTCGGGCTATGAGCATCCGACGAACTTACAATTGCTCTTGTTTCTAAATCCTTAACTTTCCAATTCATTGCCGGATCACTACTTAACCCTGTTTCAATCGCTTTAATTTTATCGGCATATTTACCAAAACATTCTTCTACACTATCAAATCCAGATTTTGATCCAAACATAGCAAACCAAGGAGTCCAAATATGTGCCGGCATCACTATTACTTTTTCATCAATTCCCCACACAATTTCACACATTTCTTCCATACTAAATCCCAAGATCGGTCTACCATCACTCAGTAAATTTCCACCCCTTTTCGTCAACTCCTTATTAATTTTTCTAACTGTTTTAAAACTCGGAGCCATAAAAACCGTGTGAATTCTCCTTCCCTTTCCGCCTTTTGTATAAATATTTGAAATTTCACAACTTAAAGCATATCTCATTTTGCTTTTTGAACTCTTAACCTTAAAAATTCCTTCTCCATCCTCTTCAAGCTTTGACTCAATTTCTTTAAACCACACCGGATGTGTCCAGTCTCCGGTTGCCAACAAATCAATCCCCTTTTTCTCCGCCCACAAAGCCATTGTCTCTAAATCCATTTGCTTTGATACCGCTCTTGAATATTTCGAATGAATATGAAGATCAGCAATTACTTTCATTTTCCCCAAAATTCCGCCATTATAAATACAACATAGGCTATTAACAAAATCACACCCTCCCAACGTTCTAACTTTTTCTTTGTTTTCACAAAGTACCAAAACAATAAAAAAATTATTCCAAATGTTGCCGACGCCAATAAATATTCATCCAAGCCATTTTCAAGTTTTATCGGACTAATCAAACTTACTAATCCCAAGACTAAAGTTGAGTTAGCTACAATGGATCCAAATAAATCCCCTAAGGCCATCCCCGCTTGTTTCTTTTTAATCGCTCTTATCTCAAAAGATAACTCCGGTAAACTGGTTCCCACCGCCACTAAAAACAATCCTACTAAAAACACCGGCACCCCCATCATCTGGGCTAATCCACCTCCTACTTTTACAATCATATCGGCTGAAAACATCAACATAGCCGCCCCTAAAAACAACCAAGCTAACCACCTGTTTGCTCTTTTATTAATAGCATTTTGTAAAAATTTCTTAACTATTCTGCTTGGCTGACTCTTATATCTTCTCTTCTTACTTAGTAAACCATAATTATACATTCCATAAATAAATAGCAAAATAATTCCATCCACTCGACTTAAATCTCCATCCATTAATAACATTATCGGTAGTACCCCTGCTAAAAATACACTAAAAATATCAATTTTAAAAAAATCTCCAGCTACTCCCAATGTCCCTCCAATTACAGTTGCTCCCCCAATCACTAAAGAAATATTGGCAATATTAGAACCCAAAATCGCCCCCAAAGCCAAACTCGGCCTTCCCTCTAAACTCGCAGTTATTCCCACTACCAATTCAGGAATACTGGTGGCAAAAGCTAACAAAAAAGAGGTGATGGCAAACTTTCCCATTTTAGTAATTTTTGAAAGCTCGGTTAAACTGTCTGTCAAAATATCCGTTGACTTAATCAAAAGCGCCGAAAACCCAACCAGTAATAATAGATAAATAATTATCATTTGACTCGTAACCTTCCTTCATTTCTATTATATGTAAACTTTATTCCCTCAATCATCACCATTACCAATAACCCTCCGACCGCCACTATTAACCACTCCTTAAACCCTAAACCTACTGTTTTTAATACTTTTTGCAATCCCGGTACATACAAAGCCATTACTTGAAAACTTAAACCAATTAAAACCGCTCCCACCAACCACATATTATTAAATAATTTTTCTTTCCATAATGGTTCTTTTAAGGTTTTACAAGAAAACACATAAAGCAGTGAATCAACTCCAAGTAAAGTAAAAGCCAACGTTCTTGCTAATACAATATCTTGGGTTATTTTTAAATACCACCAAAACACCCCCAAAGCTAGCAAACCCGTCACTGTCGAAATCAACCCAATCAATAATTTTACTTCACCATCCAGCAATTCTCGTTCATGACCTTCTGCTTTTTGTTTCATCAAATAATTTGGTTTTGGTTCCAAGGTTAAAGCAAAATCCGGCAAACCATCATCTACTAAATTAATCCATAGTATTTGAGCCGCTGTAATCGGTAACGGCAATCCTAAAAATATACTTCCCAAAACTAAAATTACCTCGGCAAATGCATCGGATAATAAATACAGAATAATCTTTTTTAAATTCACAAAAATACCCCTACCCTCTTCTATTGCATCAACAATTGTTTCAAAATTAGAGTCCAATAAAATCATATCCGCCGTCTCCTTTGCTACCGCCGAAGCATTTTCTACCACAATTCCAATATCGGCTTTTTTAACAGCCGGCGCATCATTAACTCCATCTCCTGTCATTGCCACCACTTCTCCTTTATCTTGTAAAGCTTGCACAATTCTTAATTTTTGTTCCGGTTTGGTTCTACAAAACAACACTGTTTCTTCTATCTTTTTCTTGAGCTCTTCATCGCTAATTTTAGCTAACTCTAAACCTTCCATGATCTGTGAATTTTTTAATCCACCTTTTTCTAGGTTTAACTGATTTACTATCGCCTCGGCCGTAAATCGATAATCTCCGGTAATTACTTTCACTTTAATCCCCGCCCTCTTAGCCTGCTTTAAAGCTTTTTCTACTCCACTTCTAACCGGATCTTCATAAACTAAACTTCCAATCCACCTCAAATCTTTTATATCCTTATCTGTAATCCTGTTAGTTTCTCCCCGGAGTGGAACTTGTTTACTCTCCGGGGTGGAACTAACTTTCTTTGACATTTCTTTAAAGGCAAAACCCACCAATCTTCTTCCCTTTTTACCTTCTTTAACAAATCTATCTTCCCATTTTTTTCTTCTTTCTTTAGTCGTTTTACATCTAGACAATATTTCTTCCGGCGCCCCACTCACCAACAACAAATTCTTTTTATCTCCTTTATGTAAAGTGGCAATATATCTCCACTTAGGGTCAAACGGAATTTGGTCCAATCTCGGATTATCTTTCTCTAAAGCCTCTAAAGAAAGATCCGTTCTTGAAGTTAAAGGTGACTCCTTAAAAGGAAACCCGGCAGAATGCCGAGTCGGGACAGCGAAGCTGGAAGGAGTCTCCTTGTTGAAATTTTGAGGACTCGAGTTTGTACTCGAACCCGAAAATGACTTAGCCCAATCCATCATTCCAATCTCTAAAGGGTCTCTCATATCATTGCATAACACCGCCGCCTTAATCATCAATTCAGCTTTCATTTCTTGAATCTTTTTATCAGGATTCAAACTGGTCAAAGCTTGGACCACCTTCATTTTCCCCTCAGTTAAAGTCCCTGTCTTATCCGCACAAACCACTGTCACCGACCCCAAAGTCTCCGCCGCCATTAATTTTCTCACCAAAGCTTTTTTCTTAAAAATCCTTTGCATTCCAATCGCCAATATTACTGTCAAGCTAACCGCTAACCCCTCGGGAATTGCAGATACCGCCACTGCCACCGCCGTTGTAAATATTTCAATAAATGGATCTCCAGCTACTAATCCTGCCCCTAAAATCACCAATGAAATCACTCCCACCATTATAGCCAGCTTTTTACTAAACTTATTTATCTGCTTTTGAAGCGGAGTTTTTTCTTCTTTAGTTTCAGTTAATTTTTCGGCAATTTTACCAATCTCAGTTTCTTGCCCGGTTTTTTCAACCCTCATCTTACCAATCCCGCTACTTATCGTCGTCCCCATATAAACCTGCATCCCCTTATCACTATATCCCTGTGAATTAAGGTCCGTTCTTGAAGGTACTCCTTTAAGGCCGGACCTTTGAGGACTCGAGTTTGTACTCGAACCCGAAAATAAAGTCTTCTCCACCGCCACACTCTCCCCCGTCAACATTGCCTCATTTATACTCAAACTATCGGCTTCAATCACTTTCCCGTCAGCCGGCACTCTCTCCCCAATCTCCAAAACACAAATATCCCCCGGTACAACATCTTTAGCCTCAATCATTTGCCGTTTCCCATCCCGAATTACTTTGGCCTTGGGAGTTAACATTTTAGACAATGCGTCTAAGCTTTTTTCAGCCTTCATTTCCTGGTAAAACCCTAAAATTGTATTTAAAATTACCGCCGCTCCAATTACTCCAGCATCAATAAAATCCCCCAAAGCCAAAGTCACTCCGCTAGCCATTACCAAAATATAAATCAGTGGTGACTTAAATTGATCAAGCAACACCTTTACCCAACTAACCGCTCTTTTCGCCTTTAACTGATTCTCCCCATGCTTTTTTAATAATTCCTTAGCTTTCTTTCCACTTAATCCTTTAAACTTCATAAATCAATATTAACACAACTCCACCCATCATTCCTCCACTTCAGGGTTTATCCTTGAAGTCTAAAATTACACCCAAATCCCCTCAAGTACTTCAAGGATAAACCCTGAAGTATTAAACTTCACCCAATTGCCATTTTTCGATAGTCTCGATCAACTGACCTTTTTATCATCCCAAGTAAATTTTTAAAAATCTCATCTCCGCAAGTTTCTTTAACCAACATCTCTGGATGAAATTGAAAACCATAGATTGGTTTTTCCCTATGCCTAGCCACCTCTATTCCATCATCAGATCTTGCCAATTCCACCAGTTCTTTAGACAGCTTCTCTATTGCATAACGATGTGCTTCATAAACCATAAGATTTGGCAAATCTTTAAAAATATCACTTACTTTAGTGACTCTTATATTAATCACTTTTTTACTTTTGCTCTCCAATTTTTTAAACCGCGCCCCATATGCCAAGCAAATTAACTGAAAGCCTAAACAAATACCAATTATCGGTTTATTGGTTTTCTTAATCAAATTTAACTCTTTTTGATACACATTTTGTTCATTAAATACTGATCGATTACTACTTCCAGATAGTATAATTAAATCAAAGTCTTTTAACTTTATTTCATCTATTTTTCCAACATTCACTATCTCTAAACTATTACCTTTCAATAATTTTTTGAGTTCTTTTAATCGTTTAGTTTGATTATTAATAATCAATATTTTCATATTTAAACCCTGAAGTATTACTGCATCTTAAAAAATTTCTCCAATTCCTTTTTACTCGTCCCCTCACTTATATTTTTATCATCCCACCAACTCCCCTTCGGTGGTTTTCTCAAATTTCACCCAATCGCCATTCTTCGATAATCTTGATCCACTGCTTTTTCAAGATACATCTTCAAAAGAGATTGATACGGCACATCTTTTTTATTAGCCAATAATTTTAATTTAGCCAATAAACTCTCAGTTAATCTCAAAGAAATCGGTTTTCGACTCAACTTCAAGTTTGGAAAAGCCACTAACTTGGCTTTAGAAAAATCAAAGTACTCACTACTATCCGCTTTTTCCCAAAACTTTCGTTCTTGGTCTTCATTTTTAAACTTAGGCAAATCTTTTAGTTTTTTCTTCATATAATCTCCTTTCTTTTCGACTCATCATTCGAGACGAAATAACTCTAATTTTATTTTTTCTTATGGTAAAAACAATACTTAATAATTTCTTTTTATCTGTTCTGCCAAGAATCATTTGTCTCTGTTCTATTCTCGAGTGTTTAGTATCCTCAAGTAAAACAATCGGCTGACTAACAAAAACTTCTTCAACTTCTTCATTTTTAATTCTATGCTTGCTGACACTTTTGTTAATATTACCTTTATCCCAGTCAAATTTAATTGGTTTCGGTAATAAATCCATTATCATAAGTATATACTAAATCAATACATTCTGTCAAATTATCTGCATCTTAAAAAATTTCTCCAATTCCTTTTTACTCGTCCCCTGCTCTATTTTTTTATCATCCCTAAATCTCACCAATCGAGGAAATCTTAACGCCAAACCAAACGCATGAATCGGCGATTTGGTAATTTCATCCGCCATAATCTCAACCACCATCTCCGGCTTTACCCAAACTTCACAATTCAAGTTTTTATCAACCAAATATTCTTTCGGCTTATCTTTAACCGCCAATTTATCACACCGCCTTTTAATTTCTCCCCATTCCTCATCCGTCACTCCGGTTCCAATTTTGGCAATCGAACCTATCTTGTCTTTCGAGTCCACCACCCCCACCAAAAAAGCTCCGATCCCAAAACCCGATCTTCTTCCTTTTCCCGGATAATATCCCATTACCACCGCATCAATCGTATCCACCAACTCCCCTTCCGTGGTTTTTTTAAATTTTACCCAATTAAAGTTTCTTGATCCCGCCTGATAAGAAGTAGTTAATTTTTTACACATAACTCCCTCAAGTCCCATCCCCAAATACCTCTTCACTAATTTTCTTAAATGCTTCACATCACTCACAATTTCTTGCTCAGCCAGCACCAAATCATCCCCACTCTTACATATCACTGCTTCCAATTTTTTCCTTCTTTTTTCAAAAGGTTTTTCAATTAAATTTTCTCCATTCAAAAACAAAATATCATAAACAAACACCTTCATCGGCAATTTCTTAGCCATTCCTCTCACCCCGTGTTTTCTTTTTCTCTTTACCGTCTCCTGAAAATTTAATAATTTATTAGTTTTCGGATCATAAGCCACCGCCTCTCCATCCAAAATCACTCTTTCCACATCTAATTTCTCCACCGCCTCCACAATATCCGGAAACATGTGAGTCATGTTATCCAAATTCCTTGAAAATATTCTTACAAACTTTTTATGAGTCTCGCTAAACAAAGCTTCCTGTTTTTTTAACTCATGTCTTTTAGCTTTATCCACATGAATCTGCACCCTTAATCCATCCCACTTTCCTTCTACTCCAAACACTTCCAACTTTTCCACCATTTTTTCAGCATTGGGTAATCTCTCCGCTTGAGCCGCCCGAATCGGCACTCCCACTTTTATTTTTATCCCCGCCACTCCTTTTAATCCACTTTTTTTAAATACTCTGCAAATCTTGCCAATATCCGCGCTAACATTAAAAGCCCTTTCCATTTGTGGTCTTAAACTTTTATCCCCTTTCTTCATCCAAGATAAAGCATCTAAAACAGTCATATCTGAAAAACCCAAACGCAATTTATTAACCGGAATTCTCACCACATATTTTGCTGATAATAAATCCAAATCTTTTAATAAAACAGCCATTGCCCGCACTTTTCTATCTTGACTTCCCTGACCTTCATCAACCGCAATTTCAAAAAGTCTTTTATAAACTTGAGAAACAGATAATTCCCTACTAAGGTCCGCTCTAAAATTAAGGTCCGTTCTTGAAGGTACTCCTTTAAGGCCGGACCTTTGAGAAATACAATCCCCTAAATCCCCCACCTTCTTAAATTCTTTCTCGACTTTTTCTAATTCTACCCCATAAGCCACACTAATCACCCTCAACATCATTTTCTCCGCCATATTAAACTCTATTCCTTCAAATTTTGGTTTAAGTCTTCCTAAGCTCAAATACACCGCCTCATCAATTTCATCCTCACTCACTTGATTAAAAAGATCAGCCAAAATTTCTGTCATCTTTAATCTTGACGCAGTTTTCTCGATTCTTTCAAAATACCCGACCAGTTTTTTAAATTTCATATCCATATTCTACACCAATTCATACCAATCCCTAAAAGCCTTATACCTGCTACCAATAACCATACCTTCTTTCTTAC
>JAYEMX010000085.1:0-1780 GCA_034718535.1 Patescibacteria group bacterium
GGGAAGAAGCAAAGTTTATATTGAAGTTTACAAAGGAATTTTTAGATGTGGCTGCAACAAAACTAAAAAAGTGAGTTAAAGATACTGGATTAAATCCCACCAAATTCTAAAAACAATTTCTTATATTTTTCAAAATTTCTTCTGCCAAAACCTCTTCTGCTATAGTTACTAGTTAGGTAACTCAAAACGTTTAAAACTTTCTCATTTGGTAAATCTGGTTCACCACCTTTCGACGAGGAAGCCCACTGATTTATCAGTGGGAGGAATCGTCGAATATATATGTTTATATACTTTTGTTGTGTAATTATAACTATGATTGTCCAGGCAACTTTGAAATTGAAGGTTCCTTTTGACAAAGATTTGGTCAAAACTATGAAGGAATTTTCCAAAGGGTGTCAGATTGCTTATGATTATTCTTTGAAACATAATATTTATTCGTGGAAGAGACTCCATCAAGAAACATATGAAATTATTAGAAAGAAGACTAAGTTGACTTCTCAGTTGTCCTGTAAATGTGTTAAAACTGCTATTGAAACTGGTAGGGGGTGCAAATGGAAGAAGGTTGATTTTTCCAAAGAGCTTTCTATCAAGTATGATCAAAGAAGCTACTCCTTTGATTTTAAAGGTAAATGTAGTTTGAGCAGTATTAAAGGCAGAAAGAAGTTTGTTATTAATATTCCCAAGTATTATACTAAATATTCTGAGTGGGATATTAAAAGTTCCACTCTTGTTAATAAATCTGATATCCTGTTTTTGCATGTTGTTGTTTCTAAAGAGGTTCAACCTCCTACTTTTTGTTGCTTGGACTCTCAGATTGTAGGGGTTGATCTCGGAATAAACAATCTTGCTGTTACTTCCCAGTTTGATTTTTTTACTGGGGTTAAGCATAAACTTGCAAAAATACAAAGGTTGAGAAGTATCCTTCAAAGTAAAGGCACTAAATCTGCCAAGAGGCATCTCAAACGCCTCAAAGGCAAACAGAAACGGTTTATGAGGGATGTTAACCATTGTATTAGTAAGCACATTGTCAATAGTCGCAAAGCAGGAGATATTATTGTAATGGAAAAACTCAAAGGAATAAGAAACAAGAGAAGAGGAAAAACTATGAACAGACTGCTTTCCAACTGGGCTTTTTACCAGTTGAAAAGTTTTATTGAGTATAAAGCAATAAGAAATGGAATATGGTTCATGACTCTTTCTCCTGCATACACTTCCAAGACCTGTAGCAGGTGTGGAAGCAGGAATACCAAAAGACCCAAGAACAGGGGGTTTTTCAAGTGTAGTAACTGTGGGTATTCTCTGAATGCTGACCTTAATGCTTCCAACAACATTAGGAAAAGAGTGAAACCATTGGTTAACACTCTTGGGCTGTCTGTCAACCAGCCTATTGTTGGTTTGGGTGATTTTCATAATCATTCCTCTCTGACAAGCCAACTACTTTAGTGGTTGGTAGTTGACCTACTTTCTATATTTTGCCAGTGCTTTTTCTTTAGATAGGTATTTTTTTCCCTTCTTTTTCATCTCTTTTTCCTCTTGTTCTAGTTTGCGTGCCACCATTTCCATTTCCACATCCTTAACAAGCCCGTATTCCTCATTTAGTGCAAAGGCTCCTAACCTTAGGGCATCGGTTTTGGATCTGGCCAGCCCTAATCTAATAGCTTTTTCCAGTATTAATTCGACAACCCCTGTTATTTCCAATGTAGTCCTCATATTATCACCCATATCAGTTGGTGCACCATAATGCACTTACAATGCATTAATATGTGCATCCAAATGTTTA
>JAYEMX010000086.1:0-1767 GCA_034718535.1 Patescibacteria group bacterium
GCCACAGGTTCGATTCCTGTCAGGCGCACTTCGACAAGCTTAGCGTAAACAAGGGCCGTTAGCTCAGTTGGTAGAGCATCTGCCTCTTAAGCAGAGTGTCACAGGTTCGAATCCTGTACGGCTCACAAAGTATTGATATATCAACCTAAAACACCTACGAGGAGAGTCCTTGTAGGTTAAGGTTCTTGTAGGTTACATTGATCCATCGGTTGGAAAATTATCAGGCAGTTGATTTTCTGACGATGGCATTCCCTGCATCATTGAGCTTAAATCCATAAACTTGATTGAGCTTGGAGGGGTAAATTTGTCATCACCAAATATGGCCGGACTACAAATATATTCCATATTTGGTTGTTCAAACTGAGCATCTTCTGCTTCCCAAATATCTTCTTCAAAACACATCTTTGAACCGTTTGGATTATCATTAGCCCACATATACATACAATTATCTTTCATAATAATGTTAGTAGTTTTACCTGATTGTTGCATTGTGCCTCGCCAGCTTTCACCTTTTAAATAACCCTCGTATTCCATTTGACCAACTTGATAAGTGCATTTTAAAGGAATACCCAACTTAACAGCGGTTTTAAGAGATTTATAGGTATATGATTTGGTTTTCTCTTTAACTTTATCACCAACTGTTTTGGTCATAGATTTGTCCCTGGCTAAACAACCGGTTAATAAGAAGATTGGTAAAAGTAAAACAAGTAATTTTTTCATATACCTCCAAATAGATTTATTAATATATCCATTATATGGTAAAAAGTGTAAAATATATATAAATGGTGGCTGTAGTTCAGTGGTAGAGCGCCTGTTTGTGGAACAGGATGTCGCCGGTTCGAATCCGGTCAGCCACCCAAAGTTATCCTATAGTGTTGATTTATTTGATTAGATTTAGTAAAATCTTTGATTACTAATGTCTATTCAAGAGACGCCAAAAGATCGTTGGCCACATATTACTAAATCTTTTCACCTTACGGGAGAAATAAGTGAACATGAGTTAATCGGTAGAATGGAGCCTTTTAATCTATTAGTGCTTAGAAAAATGCTGGAAGTTGTCCGTAAAGTTGGGTTAAAACTAGAGACTGATGTGACTGTTCTTGTGGTTGGATCAATTGCAGATCTATCAGATCCATTACATCCCAATAGTGATGTTGACTTATTGGTTTGTCCTCATTTATTTAAAGTGCGTTCAGAATTTGTATCAGAGGTTCAAGGGGAGTTAGTTGAAAGCAACCTTTTTAGGAATAGAGATTATCTAGTTGAGGTTAATCACAAGAAAGGTTCTGTTGCTAGCGATAGAGGAAGAAAATATGCTAAGTCAAAGTTGTTTGTTACTCCAAGCTATGGTGATTTGAAAGAACCAAGGCGAACTTTTGATATTACTTTTTTAGGCCCTCAAGGAAAATCTGTTGATTATGAGTTAGCGTTTGCAAGAGAGCATGAGTTGGCCTTCTGTGTAGTAAATTTATAAAATCTAATCGTTTTTTCCTCAAGAAGTTTTGATACCAATTTGTACAGATTTGAACTTTTGTCTTGAGAGCGTGTTAAAATGTCCTAATGAAGGTAACTCCATACAAAAATGTAAATAAATTCCTTGAAGATTTTTTGTTCCAAGTTAAAAAAATTCTTGGAGATAAATTAGTGGGACTGTATCTTTATGGATCTTTAACTTGGGAAGATTTTGATATAGATATTAGTGATATTGATTTATTAGCTGTTTTATCAGTAGATTTAAATGAGAATGAAGCGCTGGCTTTAGAAAAA
>JAYEMX010000087.1:0-26197 GCA_034718535.1 Patescibacteria group bacterium
ATTAACCTGATCAATGCTCAATAAATTTCCTTTTTTATCAACACATTTAATCATCTGCCAGTGCTTAAATCTTTTGCAAAGTTTCTTATACATCTCAATTGACTTTTTTTGATGTTTAACATCTTTTTCCGCTTCATCTTTTCCTTTAGTGTATCTCCGCCTTCCCTTTTTACTAATTAAAACTTGAGCTTTTTTAACCGGCACATAAAGATAAATAACAATGTCCTCCTTGGGTAATTTATGCTCCTTATACTCCATGTCATATAACCATGTAATAAAATCATCTCTCTTTCTTGGTGGTAATTTTGAAGTTTGATGAGCCATACTGGCTGAGACATATCTATCTGCCACCACTATGTTTCCTTCTCTTAACCACTCCATAATCTCATCTCTTGCCGTTAACCTATCAAGGGCAAAAGCCAAACTTGACATATATGGACTAACTTTATTATTACCGCCAAATTCTCCGGTTAAAAACCTGCCCACATGTTTACCATGAAACGAAGTATAATAACGCGGAAAAGTAATATATCTATTTTTTATCTTTTGTTTTTTTAAGTATTTTAATAATTTCTTAGTTTGAGTCGCTTTCCCTGACCCATCAGCTCCATCTATTATTACCAACTTACCTTTCCTTGAGCTCATTTCTTTAAAGTAATCCAAATTCTTTTTTAAAACCGTATGAATATTAGTTTTATCATAATGTTCTATATACAACTCAGGATGTCCTTTAATCATCATTGGTAACGGATGATCGGCTTCTTTATAGAATAAAGCTAATACCGGCTTGCCGGATTCAAGCGCATGCTCCATTAAAAAAGCCGTTCCCCAAGATGGACCAGTAACTTCTGCAATAACTAAATCTGCTTTTCTAATTGTTTTTGTTTCACGCTCAAATAATTTTCTTGCTGATAATCCATCCCCTTTTTTCAGCTTAGGGTCTACTACATATTCTGACAATACTTTATGTCCTTGTTTTTTAATTTCTCTAACTATTTTTTTATAAACTGGTAATAAAGACCTATCCAATGTAATTGACGCTCCAAAATAAATCTTCATTACTTTATCCTACACATTATTAGCTAAAATATAAAGGCTGTTTTTCTAACTTCACTATCATTCCCATTATTGGCTCACCTGTGCGTGATAACCAAACTTTATTTTCCCATCGAGATATTTTCATTCCATTAATTTGTGTTAATAATTCAAACTCTTCTCTAGAATAATGTCTTGCCATTCTTTCAACTTGACCTGATATCATTAGTTTTTTAATCTTATCCGCATTTCCAAATTCCAGAATTTTATCAACCCCGAGTGGCATTACCCAAAATGTTCCATTATCTAACCCAATTGACTCATTAACTTCATATCGTTTCATCCACTTGTTTTGCCATTCTTTAAATTTTTCATCTGACCACTCCATCTTTTCTTTTACCATTTCTTCAGTCTTTTTATCATCAACCCTCAAACAATCTGCTATCCACAAACTTCCACTCAGCTTCACCATTTCTGTCAATTGATTCGCAACCCTACCAGCATTAATACCAATTAGATTACAAAATAAACCTTCTGCCACTACTGTAGAGACCCCGTCTTCAAAAATACTACCAGATGCTGTTAAAAAAACACTGTTGGCATCTTCGACCATAAAAGAAAGGTTGTCTAAATTATATTCAGATTTCGCTTTTTCAATGGCCCTTTCGTTTATATCTATTCCCACAACCTGAATATTAGACAATTGTTTTTTGATCTCCTTGGCTAATTTATAAGTTTTTTCACCAACACCACAACCAACGTTTAAAACAGTTGAGGCATTAGGAATATTTTCAATTATCCATTGAATTGGCACAGTTGCTCCTGTAGAAATTTCAGAATGATCAACTCTTCTTAATAAATCATACTGAAAATTACGATAAGGATAAAGATGCTTTTCTAATAACCTACTATTGTTAATTTTTTCGCCCATAATACATAATAATTAAAAGAATGGGCAAGACCATTAACGCAGGCCTATAACATTATATCACTAAAAACAATTTCATACCTCTTTGCCAAACAAACCCGCCACTTCATAAACATTCTTTAAGTAAACATCGGCTTTCTCTGATTTTCCATAAACCAAGCAGGTTCTCATACCCGCATTTTTTGCTCCGATTACATCAACTTTTTCCTTATCCCCTACATACAATATTTCTTTAGGTCTTAACTTCATTTTTCTAGCCATTGTCTCAAATACTTTTTTTTCAGGTTTAACCATTCCCAAGTCATAACCAGAATCAATTAATTCAAATTTCTTCAAATCCAAACCCAGCAACTTCATCTTTTTTTTAATCTGTTTTACAGTCCCTCCATTTGATAAAACAAAATGTCTTACATTACCTAATAGTCTAAACATTTTTTGTAATTTTTTATCTTTTTTCAAATATTTATGTAAAGGTAGATCATCCCAAATCTTTAAAAATAAACTTACCCCATCAACTCCCAACTCAATTGAAGTCTTTGTATGACTGCCGATTTTTTTATAAACCTTATCATATTCTTTCATAGCTTTTAATTTACTCCAATTATTTTTTTCCATCACCGCCTTAATTTGCCTTCTCATAAACATCCTATTGGGAATCGTATTAGAAGGATATAAAGTTCCATCCAAATCCCAACCAATTGCTTTTATATCCGTCACCCAATCAAAAGTTCTAATCGCATATCTTTTCGGTTTAATTATTTGAAGATTAGAAAGCTCATGTTTAGTTGGATACCATGCTTTTCCTTGCTTTAAATAATCTACCCAATATTTATAAACACTCCACCATTCATCATACTTCTTCTTATTCCAATTCATAAACCTTTTTTTAATAATCCATTCCGGAGTTCTCACCACTACCATTGCCACCTTGCTTGAATTTATCTTAGACAGCATTCCCCCCAAAACGCTAAATCGTTTATCGTCCAAATGTGTTCCATCAACTACCACTTTCTTTTTATCGTTTAATTTCTTATTCACCATTACTCCCAATTTGGCATAAACAGCATACCTAGATAACATTACTTTCATATGCTCACTAGCCACTCTATGATGTTGTCCTTTAAATAAATCTTTGGTTCTAATTTGATCGCTCGATAACCTCTCAAACCCATAAGCATCATGAAGCAATTCGGCCATAGTACTTTTTCCACACCCGGGCAAACCACACAAAACTATTCCCCTTAACTTTTCAAACTTCTTCACATCACTGGTTGAAAAAATAGCTTTTAAAACCGAAACAGCAATTTCTTTCTTTTTTTGATTCTTTTTCATTTATTCAACCCACTTTAACATAAAATTCTCTAAACACTACACAAACTAAAAGCACAAGAAGGGCAAGTAGCGCAACCTTCGATTTTTAGCATTGTTTCTCCACATTGCGGGCATTTATTGCTATCTTTATTTTTTTTGTCTTTCTTAAATATTTTAACTTTTGATAAATCTTTTTTCTTCTCCCCATAACCCACATTTAAAACCTGCACTTTTCTACTTGAATCTCTATATACCGTCAACCCTTTACAACCTGCCTCCCAAGCTAAAATAAATATCTTAACCACATCTTCTACCCTAGAACTATTGGGTAAATTAATAGTTTTAGAAACCGCATTGTCCGTATATTTTTGAAATATTGCCTGCATGGCAATATGGTCTTTTGGTTTTATATCGTGAGCCGTAACAAATACTTGCCTAATTTTTCCCGGCACTTTCTTAATTTTATCTAACACCCCTTGACGGGCAATTTCATCAACCAAGCCTTCGCTCATATCCACTTCACTTTTTCTTAAAGCCTCTAATAAATCAGCATTAATTTCCGGCAATCTGATTCCTCCCAAAGCTTCTTTATAAAAAGCCAAAGCAAAATGAGGTTCTATTCCATAGCTGGCATTAGCCACCATGCTTATTGAACCAGTCGGAGCAATAGTAGTCAAAGTGGCATTGCGCATTTTTTTATAACCTTTCTTATCCCAAAGACTATTTTTAAAGTTAGGAAAATTGCCTTTTTCTTTACCCAATTTTTTTGAAGTTTCATAAGCTATTTCTTGAATAAATTTCATTATTTTCTCAGCCAATTTCAAACCCTGCGAACTATTATAAGCAATATTTAATCTAACTAATAAATCCGCAAATCCCATTATTCCCAAGCCGATTTTCCTATTTGACTTAACCATTTTAGTCACCTTTTTCAAAGGATATTTACCTGCATCAATAGCATTATCAAGCATTCTCACTCCAACCTTAACTGTTTTTCCAAGCTTATTCCAATCAACCTGATTAATTCCATCCTTGCCTGCTTTAATATGCTTGCCCAAATTAATACTTCCCAAATTACAAGCTTCATAATTAAGCAAAGGTTGTTCCCCGCATAAATTAACCGCTTCCAACACTCCTATATGAGGAGTTGGATTATCTCTATTTATTCTATCTAAAAATATAATTCCGGGATCTCCATTTTTCCAAGCATAAGAAGCGCACAATTCAAAAATTGATCTGGCCGATACTGTATTAACTACTTGACCGGTTCGAGGATTAATTAAATCAAAGGGCTTATCTTTCTTAACCGCTTTCATAAATTTATCTGTTAAGCCTAAAGAAAAATTAATTTGATTCAAGTGATTTTCATCTTCTTTGCTGGTAATAAATTCAAAAATATCGGGATGTGAAACATGAAGAACCACCATATTACCCGATCTTCTACCTCCAGCCTGTTCTAATATCTCACTGGCATCATTAACAATTTTCATAAAGGCTACCGGACCAGCGGCCTTTCCACTGGTAGTTGCTATTTCATCACCTTTTGGTCGAATCCTGGAAAAACTAAATCCAACCCCACCGCCATTTTTCTTTAAAATCGAAGATTCTTTAACACTATCAAAAATACCTTCAACACTATCCGGCATCGGCATTACAAAACAATTTGCCAGTTGATTATTAATCGTTCCGGCATTAGCCAAAGTTCTACCTCCGGGTAAAAACTCCAATGACTTCATTGATTTATAAAACTTTTTTTCCCAAATCTTTTTTTTGTTTTTAGTTTTCTCTATTTTAGCTAAAGCTTTGGCTACTCTCTTAAGTAAACCCTTCGGGGTTTCAATTATCTTGCCATTCCTATCTTTTCTTAAATATTTATTTTTTAACACCACTATCGAAGCATAAGGTAAGCCAATATCATCCACTACTCCCAAACCTTTTTCCGCCTTTTCCTCTTGTCGTTGTTTTTCTCTGGCAATAATAAAAGCCCTGGCAATATCATAAAGTTTATTGTCAATTAAAACTCTTTCCAGCACATCTCCAACTTCATCTGATCCTAAAATTTTTTCTTTTTTAAATTTATCTTCCAATTCATCAATCACCAGTTTGCCAATTGATTTGGCTTGATCCCAATCTTGTTTATCAATATTTTCCTGAGCTCTGTATATTGATCGAATTACCTTTTCTTTGCTATAAACTTGAAGCTCTCCCGAGCGTTTTTTTATCTGCCAATTTATCTGCATATATTTATATAGTTTAAGGCCGCCTGCCCGCCCTTTGGCTGGGGACCTTGCTGGACTCAAGTGACCTTGGTCACCTGAGAATTATTTATTTTGGTTTTTTCCAACTGGCCCATTTACACTTTGGATAATTTGAGCAACCATAAAACTGTCTACCTTTTCTTGATTTTTTTATTACCACTTCCCCGCCACATTTTTCGCACTTCACTCCTTCTACTATCTGTTTATAAGTAGCCGTATATTTACATTCAGGAAAATTTGAACAACTTAAAAACTTCCCAAATCTACCGGTCCTGATAATTACTTCACCTTTCTTGCACTTAGGGCATTTTTGACCTGTTTTTTCCACCGCAATCTTAACTCTCTTCGATTTTTCGATTACTTTTTCAACCCTTTTTTCAAACGAACCATAAAAATTTGAAAGTAATTTAATCCATTCCTGTTTACCTTCAGCCACTTTATCTAAGCCTTCTTCCATTTCGGCTGTAAACTCATAATCCATTACTTTAGTAAAATACTTTACCAAAAATTCTGTGACCGCATCACCAATTGCCGTTGGATAAAGTCGTTTTTCTTTTCTCTCTACATATTGCCTCAATTGAATGGTTGAAATAATCGGCGCATAAGTGGAAGGCCTACCAATTCCTTTTCGTTCTAAAACTTTAATTAAACCAGCTTCATTATACCGAGTCGGTGCTTGGGTAAATTTTTGTTCCGGCAATACTTTAATTAATTGAAGTAAATCTCCTTCATTAACTATAGCCAAATCTTCATTTGTTTCTTTAAATTTAGAATTAACTTTTAACCAACCCAAAAACTTTAATCTCTCACCCTTGGCTTTTAGTTCATAAGTCTTCTTACCTTTTCCTTCAACCTTAACCACTGTTTTATCAAATATAGCCGGCATCATTTGCGAAGCTACAAATCTTTCCCAAATTAAACTGTAAAGTTTGCTCGAGCTACTTTTGCTATCAACTGCCCTTAACCCCACTTTGGTCGGCCTAATCGCTTCATGAGCTCCTTGAGCCGACTTTGATTTGGATTTATAAAATCGAGGTTTTTCCGGCAAATATTCTTTGCCAAATTCCTTAGCTATATATTTTCTAACTTTAGCTACCGCAGAACTAGCCAAATTAAAACTATCGGTCCTATGATAGGTAATTAAACCTTTTTCATAAAGCTGTTGAGCTTCACGCATAGTCTTTTTAGCACTATACCCAAGTCTGGTGCTGGCTATTCTTTGCATCGTTGATGTCATAAACGGTGGTACCGGCTGTCTTTTTGTCTCACGTTTTTTAACCCCAACAATTTTATATTCAGACCTTTTCAAATCATCTGTAATCTCATTAGCTTGCTTACTATTATCAATCTTGACTTTTTTATTTTCGATTTTATTCAAATCAACTAGCAATTCACCTTTTTCTGCCAAAAGCTTTACTTGTATTTCCCAATATTCTTGTGGTTTAAAAGCTTTAATCTCTTTTTCTTTCTCAACCACCAATCGAACCGCCACACTCTGAACTCTACCCGCAGACAAACCTCTTCTTACTTTTCGCCATAAAACCGGTGACAATTTATAGCCCACCAATCTATCTAAAATTCTTCTGGCTTGCTGAGCTTCAAGCAGTTTAATATTCACTTTACCTTTCTTTTTCAAAGCTCCTAAAATCGCAGTCTTGGTAATTTCATGAAACACAATTCTCGAAAACTTATGTTTATCCCCAAGCAAATATTGGACATGAAAAGCAATCGCTTCACCTTCTCTATCTTGGTCAGTAGCTAAAATCACTTCATCAACCCCCTTGGCCGCTTTCCTTAAACTTGCCACTATCTTGGCTTTCCCTTTAACCACCACATATTCTGGTTTAAAATCTTTTTCAGTATCCACCCCTAATTTACTTTTGGGTAAATCACGAACATGGCCCATTGAAGCCTCAATTTTATAACCCGACCCCAAAAACTTACTTAAAGTTTTAGCTTTGGTCGGCGACTCTACAATCACTAGTTTCATGATTTGAAGATTACCATACTTATTAACTTTCAAGCAACTCTTCCAAAATATCTTCCACCTTAATTACCAGCTTTGCCCCTTGTTGAATTAACTGGGCCGGACCTTCGGACAATTTACTTTCAATCGGCCCCGGCACACAAAATACCTCTCTGCCATAATCCGCCGCCATTGTAGCCGTAATTTTGGTCCCTGATTTTTTCTTACCTTCTATCACTAAAGTGCCCAAGCTCATACCCGCCATAATTCTATTTCTTAAAATAAAATTTTGTTTTTTAATAGGGAAGTTATAAGGAAATTCCGTAACCAAACAGCCACCTTTTATTATAATTTGCTTAGCCAACCCCCGATGCTCCGGTGGATAAATTCGATCAAAACCATGGCCCAAAACCGCAATTGTTTTTCCACCGGCTTCCAAACAACTTCGATGCGCCACCCCATCAATTCCCCTGGCCAAACCGGAAACAATCACAAAATTTTTATCAACCAAATCTCTTACCAATCTTTTGGTTGTTTCTCGACCATAAACAGTCATCTTCCTTGAACCAATCACCGTAATCGCTTTATTATTCAATATCTTTTCATTCCCAACCACATGCAAAACCTTTGGTGGGCCACTAATTTGACTCAGTAAAAACGAAAACCGTTTATCCTTTAATTTAATTTCTTTAACTTGAACTTTATTTATAAAACTCATCGTCTATTAAACCAATAATTTAATAAATCTCTAGCCACCGGAGCTGCTTGATTAGACCCCTCGCCTCCAGCTTCCATTAACACCGTCATTACAATATTTGGTTTTTCAACTGGCTTGTCTCGACCTGAAGGGAGAGGTGCAAAACCCGTAAACCAAGCGTGGGTTTTTCCAGCCTTAATATCACTTGCCCCTATTTCTCCAAATTCTGCCGTCCCGGTTTTACCGGCTACATATATTCGATTACCTTTAACCGAAAAATTAAAAAACGGCCAAGCCGTTCCCCCGCTTTCACAAACTTGCTTCATTCCTTCAGTCACCAAATCCAAACTACTTTGACTAATATCCAACTCCTGACATCTTGGTAAAGTCACACCTTTAAAAGGTTTGACTTTTATATAAGGTTGGCACCATTTACCTCTTGAGGCAATCACACTAGTCATTTGATTTACTTGCAAAGGAGTCATTAAAATATTCCCTTGGCCAATACTGGAAATATAAGTATCGCCTAAATACCAATCCTCGCCGATAAACTCCTTTTTCCAATCCGGATTAGGCATTAAACCATTGGCTTCCCCGGGCAAATCTATTTCAGTCACACTACCCAAACCAAAATATTTCGCCCAATCAGCCAACTTCTCAATTCCCAAAGCCTCTCCCAACTTATAAAAAAAGATGTCATTGCTTCTGGCTATGGCTCTAACCAAATTAATCACTCCCTCTTTTTGACCATATTGATCAAAGTACCAATTTCCAAACCGCCATTGTCCCAACCTGATTTCTCCGGTATCTTCAATTTTCGTATCAGCCTTAACTTTATTTTCTTCAAGCCCGGCCGTAGCTGTTACAATTTTAAAAACAGAGCCGGGGGGATACTCGCCTCCAATCGCTCGATTAAATAAAGGCAATTCTTTACTTACCAAGGCTTCTTCCATTTTTTCAAAATCAAATCCCGGACTGCTAACCAAAGCTAAAATCTCTCCGGTCTCCGGCTCACTAGCTATTAAAGCCCCCGGCCTTCCGTCCATCAATTCATACGCCTTTCTCTGCAAACCAATATCAATACTCAAAGTCAAACTCTCCCCGGCCACCGACTCTTTTTTCCCAATCTCTCGAATCTTTTGACCATTAGCATCTTTCTCAATCAAAATTCCCCCGTCAATTCCGCGCAATTTGGAATCATACTCTTTCTCCAAGCCCATCTTGCCAACTATATCTTTTAATTTATAGTCACCGGTTTCAATTTCATTTTCATCGGCTTCCCCCAGATAACCCAACACATGACCTAAAACTTCACCAAAAATATACTCTCGACCTTGAGGAGAATTCCTTACCAAAACTTCCCCAAACCGATCATAGATCACCCCACGATCAGCTTTAATTATCTTCAAACTAACCCGATTTTCAACCGCCAGTGCCCTATAATACTCGCCTTCAAACACCTGCAAGACTATCAATCTTCCCACTAAAACCAAAATAGTAACCAATAAAATTAAGTAATAATACTTCGTCTTTTTCATTTTATATTTTTAATTTTAACTGCTTTTTAATTCTAATCGGCCAATACTCTTTAATTAAATAAACTAATATTCCTGCCCCTAAAAATTTAAGACTGGATAGTCCCAAAGTCGTTCCAATTATTAAATCAAAAATCAAGCCGCTAAAAAAAATCATCAGCCATTCTCGCTTAACAGCCAACCAAATTATCATTAACCATAAAAAATTAAACCGACCTAAAGTACTGTAATACAAAGACAGGGCCACTACCAAAGTTAAACTTAATAGTCTTTCAGAAATCATAGAAACATCATAGCAAAAATTAAATAACTAATGTATATTAATACCCATATGCCCTTAAAAATTATTTGGCGCTCTACCGTACTTTTGCTCACTTTGGTTTTTATTTATTTGGCTTTTCCCATTTTAATCGTTCCTTCAAGTTTACCGGCTATTAAAGCCCTATTTATTGAACAAAGTCCTCCTATTAACTATGATTCTTACAAATCCGCCCCCGCTGTTAAAAACCCATCGCCAATGGCTAATGCTGAAATACATGAACTTAATATTGAGACTGCTTTAACCGCCAAAGAAAAATTAAATATTCTCAAAAAAATTCACCAACAAGGCATTGATCTGATTTTAGTTAGAAATTAACTACAAAAACCTTTTTTAAATTATCAACTTCGATTAATTCATTAACCGTCGCTTTTAAATAAATTTCCGTATCCACTCTGGAAACTTTTTCCACTTTTCCCACCACCAAATCTCCCGGCCAACCATCACCCCCTTTACTAATTATCAGTTCCCCCTCTACCAAGCCTTGATTTTGAAGCACCTGCTTTAAATTTATTTTTTCACCGTCACCCGCCACCACCCCCACACTTCCATTTTCAGTCAATACCCTTAAACTACTATCAAAACTTTTCAATAAAGAAACTTCTGATTGCATTAAAGAAACTTCTTTAACTCTTCCCAGTAAAACTCCATTATTAACTTTATCACGAGCCAAACCGATCACCACCGCCCCCGGACTAACTTCAATCTCGCTCCCAATATCAATAATTAAACTTTTCCCATTATTTTTAATCACATTGGCCGGAATAAATTTCCAAGCCGGAGAAATTTTAGTACCCAGCAACTCTCTCAATCTTTTATTTTCTTCTCTTAACTTAATCATCTCAACTTTATCAATATAAGAAAAAACCTCATTATTCTCAGAAACATTTTGAACCTCAGGTTCTTTAATTCCCAACTGAATCGGCCTAATTATTTTAAGTATGGGGGACTTTAACCAATTAAAGTGGTCTCTTTTATCTAATACAAATACCGCTAAACTCAAAGCCAATAAAACCGCCACCCGCTTCATCTAAGCCCTCTCTTCACTCTAACTGTATTTAATAATTTTTCGTTTTTAAATAACTTACCGCAACCTTTAACTACTACATCTTGCGGATCATCCGCTATCCATACCGGCATTTTTGTGGCTTCGGAAATTAGTTTATCAATTCCGTAAATTTTAGAACCACCACCAGCTAAAATAATTCCATGTTCCATAATATCCCCAACCAACTCCGGCGGAGTTTCTTCAATCGTATCGCTAATCGCACCTACGATTTCTTGAATCACCGGCGCCAAAGATTCTCTTACCTCCGAGCTTTTAACTTTTAAAGACTTTGGCAAACCCTTTTCCATATCACGACCCCTCACCACAAAACTTTTTTCTTTATCCATTTCTATTGAACTCCCAATACTAATTTTCACTTCCTCCGCAGTTGTTTCACCTAAAAGTAAACCATGCCTTAATCTGGCCGATTTAATTATAGCTTCATTCATTTCCTCACCGGCAATCCGTAACGACCTATTAATCACAATCCCTCCCAAGCTAATCACCGCAATTTCCGTAGTCCCACCTCCAATATCAACAATCAGTTGACCTTCGGGCTTGGAAACATCAATCCCCGCCCCAATAGCAGATACCATTGGTTCTTCAATTAACATAGCCATTCTGGCTCCGGCAGATAAAGCCGCATCCTGAACCGCTCTTTTCTCAACTTCTGTCACTCCGGAGGGAATTCCAACCAAAACTTTTGGCCTGGCTAATTTAGGCAACAAACCCACATGTTGATGAATTTCTACAAAATAATGTTTAAGCATAGACACTGTTGCATCAAAATCAGAAATAACTCCATCAGCCAAAGGTTTAATCACTTCAATATTATCCGGATTTTTACCAATCATTTTTTTGGCTTTCCCACCAACCGCTAAAATTTCTTTAGTTTTTCTTCTTCTAGCTACCACCGACGGCTCCCTTACCACCACCCCCTTACCTTTAACCAAAATTAAAGTATTAGCTGTTCCCAAATCAATCCCCAAGTCATAACTAAATAATGAATAAAACCTATCTAACATATGCCTTACTATATCATATATCCCCATGTTATACTTTCTCTATGAATAAACTCCTTAATCGTATTATCGAATACTCATTTTACGCTTTATTTATTGTCGTTCCTTTAATCCTCACTCCCTATAACTACGAGCTTTTTGAGTTTAATAAAATGCTCACCGTTTACTTTTTAACCACTATTATTGTCACTAGTTGGATTATTAAAATGATTATCAATAAAAAAATAATTTTTAAACGCACTTCTTTTGATATTCCTTTGCTTATCTTTTTTATCTCTCAGGCTATCTCCACTTTATTTTCTATCGATCCCCATACTTCAATTTGGGGTTATTACTCAAGATTTCATGGCGGCCTTATCTCAACCATCTGCTACCTCCTCCTATTCTTCGCCTATGTATCATCTGACAAGGACGGTCCTTGTCAGGATTTAAAACTCTGCATCTCTACCGCCGTTATTGTTTCTATCTATGCTATTTTAGAACACTTTGGTATTGATAAAAACCTTTGGGTTCAAGATGTTCAAAATAGAGTTTTTTCCACTCTCGGTCAACCCAACTGGTTGGCAGCTTATCTTTTAACCATAATCCCAATTTCCGCTTATTTTTCTTTAAAAAAACCTTTGTATCACCTGTTTACTTTAACTTTCTTTATCGCCCTTTTGTTTACTAAATCACGCTCCGGTTTACTTGGTTTTGGTTTAGCCTGGAGCATCTACTGGTTACTAATTCTACTCAAAAACAAACTAAAAAGCTTTCCTATCAAGCCTTTTATCACTATAAATTTATTAATACTTCTCGCCGTTGCTATCATCGGCACTCCCTGGAGTAACCCATGGTTCGGAACACCAAACCTAAGGACAGTCCTTAACCCTAATGTTCTTAATGTTATTAAAACCTCCGATCTCGGCCCACCGACCATTCAAACCGGTGGCTCTAAATCCGGTGATATCAGAAAGGTGGTTTGGCAAGGAGCTGTAAATATTTGGAAAAAATATCCAATCTTTGGCTCCGGCGTAGAAACCTTTGCTTATGCTTACTATAATCATCGTCCAATTGAACACAATCTTCTTTCCGAATGGGATTTTCTTTATAATAAAGCTCACAACGAATTTTTAAATTTTCTGGCCACCACCGGAGCTTTTGGATTATTTTCTTATTGCTTAATTATTCTTTGGTTTATTATCTGGTCTCTTCGGCATATAAAATCTTGCCCCCAATCGTATAGTGGTTTATATATAGCTCTCTTATCGAGTTTTCTAGGACTGGCTGTTTCTAACTTTTTTGGTTTTGCAGTTGTTCCAGTCGCTTTATTTTTTTTCCTTTTTCCCGCCTTTAGCACAAGGTCCGTTCTTGAAGCAAAGCTTCAAGGCCGGACCTTTAAGGATTCGAGTGACATTAGTCACCCGAAAAAATTTAGTTCTAAACCTTTGAAAATCCTCCCCATCATCCTCACCCTCTCTATTTCCATTTTTATTCTTCGCTCTATCATCACCATGTGGCAAGCCGATCGAGCTTTTACTCTCGGCAAAAATTATCTTAATGCCAATCAAGTCCCAACCGGATATGCTTATCTTCAAAAAGCTGTTAATATGAGACCCAAAGAGCCTTTATTTAGATCTCTTTACTCTGAAGCCTCAGCCAAAATGGCTTTACTTTATGAAGGTAATGCTTTGCAAAATCAGTTAATAGAAGAGTCTATTAATAATAGCAATCTGGTTATATCTCAAAACAAAGTTCATTTAAATTTCTACAAATCAAGAGCAAAGATATTTTTCCTTCTTAGTCAAATCAACAAAAAATATTATCAGGATGCTCTTAATCCAATTCTCAAAGCTATTGAACTAGCTCCAACCGATCCTAAATTGCTTTACAACTTAGGCTTGCTTTATAACCAAATTAATCAAACTAAACTAGCCGAAGAAACTCTAGTAAAATCAGTTAACTTTAAACCAAATTACGAAGCCGCCAGAAATGCCTTAGGCTCACTTTACCAACAAACTAGTCAGCCAGAACTTGCAAAAGAACAATATCAATATATTTTAAATCACCTCAACCCCGAAAACCAAATCGTAAAAGATAAGTTAGAAGAGTTATAATATCTATATGTCAACCATAATTAAATATCCTCATCCAACTCTGAGAAAAAAATCCAAGCCAATAACTAAAATAACTCCTAAAATTAAAAAACTGGCTCAAGATTTGATTAACACTACCATTCCCGACCCCAAAGAACCTCTTGGTGTTGGCTTAGCCGCCCCTCAAATCAATATCTCAAAACGTATTTTTGTGGCCATGATGCCTGATAAAAAAATCACCATTATCATTAATCCTCAAATTATCAAATCTTCAAAAAAAATGCTTTCCAATTTATCAAAAAATAACCAATTTCTTGAAGGCTGTTTATCTATTCCCGGCTATTATGGTTTTGTTGACCGTCCAATAAAAATAAAAGCCACCTACCAAACCCTCAAAGGACTGACTAAAACAGTTACTTTAAAATCACCTTTTTCCTCTTACTTTCAACACGAACTTGATCATTTAAACGGTGTCTTATTTATCGACCACATTAAAAAATCAAACAATCAACTCTATCTAGCCGACTCCAAAGGCCACCTCAAACCCACCACACTTCAGGGTTTATCCTTGAAGTCTAAAAAATAATCAATTTTCTCTCAAGAAACTTCAGGGTTTATCCTTGAAGTCATTTGAAGTCAAATTATGAAACCCTTAAATATCCTCTTTTTCGGCTCAGCTCCTGAATCCAACCTTGTTTTTAATCAACTCAAATCCACCTACAAATCCACCTACCCCTCAACCTGCAAAGACAGTCTTCGCAGGCTGGGAAAACCTGATCTGATTGTCGTCGCCTCTTACGGCCATAAAATCCCTCAAAAAACACTTGATTTTCCCAAGCACGGCTCATTAAATATTCATCCTTCATTGCTTCCCAAATATAGAGGTGCCACCCCTGTTCCTAGTGCAATTTTAGCTAATGATAAAATCACCGGTGTTTCAATTATTAAAATGACCAATAAAATTGATGCCGGCCCGATTTTAGCTCAAAAAAAAGTTCTTATTAAGCCAAATGATACCACCCCAATTTTATTAAAACGTTGTTTTACTATTGGAGCCAAGCTACTAATTAATATTTTACCGGATTATTTGAACAATAAAATTACTCTAAAAATTCAAGATAAATCACAAGTTACTTACACCAAAAAATTCACGAAACAAGACGGTTTTATTTCTTGGCAAGAATTCTTAAAAGCCTCAACAACAAACTTCACTTCAATAAACCATAAAATCCGCGCTTTACACCCTTGGCCCGGCATTTGGACTAAAATGCCTGCCTGCGCAGGCAGGCCTACCAATAAAACCCTAAAACTTCTTCCCAAAAACCTCTTCCAATTAGAAGGAAAATCACCTATCTCTTGGCAACAATTCAAAAACGGTTATCAATTTCTGTTAAAATAACTCAATGAACATTACCCTCTTTGGTGGATCATTCAATCCACCGCATCTAGGCCACCAAATCGTCATCAATCAAGCTTTTGAATTAATTCCCAATATAGATGAGCTCTGGCTCTTACCCGACTACACCCACGCCTTTTCTAAAAATGAAAAACTAATTTCCCCCCAACACCGACTAACCATGGCTAAAATACTTGAAAACCATAAAATAAAAACTAATACCTGCACTTATGATCAGAAAATGCCCGGCAATACTATTCTACATATTACCTATCTACAAAAAAAATTCCCTCAGCATCAATTTTCTTTTTTAATCGGTTCTGATAATTTACCCACTTTTAATAAATGGGCTCAATACAAAAAGCTTCTTAAACTTATGCCTTTTTACGTCTATCCTCGAACCCCTCACCCTTTTAAACCCCTATACAAAAACATGTATCCATTAAAACACCCCCTTCAAATCATCACCAATATTTCTTCAACCACTATTCGTCAACGCATTAAAAACAAACTTTCAACTAAACACTTGCTTCCAAAAAAAATAGCTGATTACATCAAGACCAACCAACTCTACACCTGAGCTTCTTTTTTAACCGCCTTCAAACACTTAATGCAAAGAGTCATTCTCTTCTTAACTCCATTAACTTTAACTGTAACCCTTTTTAAATTAGGTTTAAATTTTCTCTTGGTTCGATTTTTTGCGTGAGACACATGATGCCCATATTGAGCTCCCTTGCCACACCTTTCACATTTCATTGCCATAATGAAAAGTATGATATCATATTTGAATTATGAATGAAACTCAATTTTTATGCTAAGCAGTTTATTTTCCAGTCCATTAGCTTTTATAATCATTTCCTTATCTTTGCTAATAGCCATTACCATTCACGAATTTGCCCACGCTTTTATAGCTGATAAACTCGGGGACCCCACCGCCAGACTTCAAGGTCGAGTTACTTTAAATCCAATAAAACACTTAGACCCCTTGGGTTCTTTAATGTTATTGTTTGTTGGTTTTGGTTGGGGCAAACCAGTCCCTTTTGATCCTTTTAATCTCCGCCACCAAAAAAGAGATTCTGCTTTAATTGCCTTAGCCGGACCAGCCAGCAATCTTATCTTAGCTACTCTTTTATCCCTAGTTTTAAAATCTAGCCCAATCTCTATTTTTACCCCGCTTCTTGCTTTAACTATTAGAATGAATATCAACCTGGCTATTTTCAATTTATTACCAATCCCCCCACTAGATGGCTCCAAAATTCTTTACGGCTTACTCCCAATAGAATGGGCCGATGAATACAATGACTTTATGCAAAGCTACGGTCAAATCTTATTAATTTTATTAATCCTCCCCATCGGCGGTTCCTCCCTCGCCATCAGCCTAATCATGCCTGTGATAAACTTAATTACAAATCTTCTTCTCTAAACACCCCTACTCCATTACCACCAGCCTCTTTAACTAAATACATACCCTTATCTGCCTCCTCAACCCAATCATCTATTTTTAGTCCTTCAAAATATTCTGTAAGACCCATACTTATAGTAATAGTTTCTTCAAGCCCTACTCTTTTACCTAATTCATTTTCTACCAATTTTATAAAATCTTCCGCAGCTGTTTTTGCCCCATCAATATCTGTATTGAGATATAATATTACAAATTCATCCCCACCCCACCTTGCTAAAATATCAACCTTCCTAGCTTTTTCTATCATTAGTTTACCTAAAGTCTCCAAAACACTATCTCCTTTATTATGACCATATTTGTCATTATATTTTTTAAACTTATCAATATCAAAAAAACCTAAAGTTAAAGGCTGGTTATCTCTACCCCTCCTTCTAATTTCTCGACGCATAGCAATTTCAAATTGTTTCCGCCTCATTAAACCAGTTAAACCACATCTACCCGCAGCTTCAACCTGTGCTTTTATTATTTCATTCCATTCACTTGCTTCTTCATGAGCTAAAGCGACATTTAGAACTCTTTTTACTTTCTTTATCTCGCTCATAAAAAAAGGACTCCCGCCCAATATTTAATTAATAATAAGTATTATAGGATATATACCGAAAATTTGCAGCTGCAATACTTGACAACATGGTATAATAGATTAGTTGTGTAAGCAACTATTTGCCCTACCAGGCACGTTGACAATTTGAAAGTATTTCCTCGATACTTTTTATAAGGGAGGCGTAAAGTCCTGATTGAACTCATTCAGGAAAGTTCACATTCATAAAACTGAACGTGACAGTCTACCCCACCTAGATTCACATCTGGGGACAGCTTTCAATAAACGGCCCAAGTGGGGCTTTTTTTGCTTTAAACACCAACTTGACTTGCTAAAATCACCGACGCAGTCAAAGCTCGTTCCGCTGACCTCTCCCGACCACCAACTGATTTTTTAATTAACCACAGCCACTCGCCTATTTCTACTTTTCCGATTTTAAAATCCAACCCTCCATACATTTTTATATCTCTCTCTAAAGTCTTACTAACCAAATCATCACTTCCTTGCAATATCCAAGAACAAACTCTTTTTAAGTCAACTGATAAATTTAACCTATCATTCATAAATTAAATTTTAACTTAACTATCTTTTCACCAGCTTTTCTCAAATCATTTTTAGTAACTTTATCTTTAATTAAAACCACCGCCATAAATTAGATTTGTAGTAAAATAATATAAAAGTAACAATGGTTTATTTTGCTATGAATCTATTATATTATATCATGTTAAAATAGATACAAATTCGTAAATAAATGCCGTCCTAGCTCAACTGGTTAGAGCACCTGTTTTGTAAACAGGAGGTTCCGAGTTCGAGTCTCGGGGACGGCTCAGCTATGATAAAATAGATTTATAGCGAAATAAAAAATATTGTCAATTTTGCATATATTTGAGTATTTTTATAGGCAGAAATTTACGATAGTAGCCATAGCTACTTGAGCAAAGGTCTAACGACTAAAAATGCCAAATAGATATAAAAGTGCTGTAGTGATTATTTCACTACAAATCTAATATTAATCAAGCTGGGATCGCATAGTGGCAATTGCATCACTCTGTAAAAGTGACGTCGCAAGACTACGTAGGTTCGAGTCCTGCTCCCAGCACAAACATTTTTGCTCAAGAAAACTAACTTTCTTTTTTTGCTCTTGATAACAATAAGAAAAATTATTAATATTTCTTATATATGACTACTATCACTATTTCCCTTCCAGATCAAACAGCTAATCAAATCGATAAATCAGTCAAACTTGGTAATTTTGCCAGCCGTTCTGAATTCATTAGAAATCTAATTCGTCGCTATTTCTTTCCCGAAGTAAGATTTGAATCTTTTACTCCCCAACCCCTTGCTGAAATTAAGAAGGATTTAAGTCTGTCTGGGAAATACAATCAAAAGTTTATTACTAGTGTTATTAAAGGCCTAGAAAAATCCTCAGCCTATGAAAATAAAACCGCTAAGAGCTGATTTAGTTAGATATTTAAAAAAACACAATTTAACTAAAAAATTTAAAAAACAAACTAAGTTTTTTAATCAAAACCCCTACTACCCATCACTCTACACAGAAAGATTACAACCTAAGCACTTAAAAATCTATTCTTTTAGAATTGACAAAAAATTTCGAGCCATTTTTATTATTCAAGATAAAAAAAGCAGAGATTATAGATATAAATCTACATTATCGATAGAAAAATAGGTTCTAACATCGTCCACTGGCCTGCACCACACCTAACAAGGACCGTCCCTGTCAACTATTTTTTAATCTACTTCCTCGAAACAGCACTAATATTTTGCCAGTAATTTTCCCAACCAACCAAACAAACTAAAACCGGATGTTTGCTCCACTAATTGAGCTTCAAGCTCATCAGCTTCGGTTTGTAGTTCATCAATGGCTCCTTGAACTTCTCCGGCATCAATAGGTAAAACACTTTCTTGAATTTTAGTTAATTGTTTAATATCGTTTCTTAAACCAACCACATCGCTTCTAACTTGACCGGCATTTTTATAATCCGGTCCAACCAAAAGTTTAACTGCTTGATTTCTTTGATTCATCTTTTTCAAAGTTGTCTTAGTTCTAACCTGAACCCGTTCATGATTTTGAACCATAGCTTTAACCTGCTCTCCAACTTCAGGATTATTAATTCTTTCAGCTACTCTTTCCAAGCTTTGGACAGCTACCCCAAGCCCTTTGTTGCCTGCTCTACCCATAACTACACTTGTAGTCATAACTATAACTAACCATAATACTACCAATACTTTTAAAGATTTTTTCATAATATCTTTCACCTCCCTTATTTTCTATTAATCATAGCAAGTTTAAACAAAATAATCATTTCATTCTTTGATTAAACCCTTTACCTGGTCTTCTAAAATCCTTCCTTAACTCAAGCTGCTGATAAAGTCTTTTCATTTGTCCCTTCCTAACCCAATAATCATTTAAGCCTAACCTATCAATCAATAAACCCGCCAATAAAACAGCCAAAACAAAAAATGTAATAATTAATAAAAAGTTCTTTTTATAAGAAAAGTCATATTTTTTTAACAACCGTATTCCTAGTATAATTCCCAAAATTGCTAAAATAGGTGCCCACCAAGGAAAATTTTCCATCATCATTTGAAATCTCCAAGAAGTCATCGGACCACGCTTTCTTAAAGTAAAGGCTGTTAAATTAATTAAAAACATCACCCCAACACTTAATCCCACCAAACCATTAAAAAGAAGTAAAGATCCTACCACAAAATACCATTTAGGTTTCATCACAATCTTCTTAAGATTGATTTGAGCCATAATCTTTTTTTCTAATTTTAATTTAACTTTTTTCTTTGACATATTTTTTTCATTATTAACTTAGCTCTATTAATTCTGGTTCCCACAGTACCCATGGGAATCCTTAATATATCACTAATTTCACTATATGACTTATCCTCTAAAAAATGCAAACCCAAAGGCTCTTTGTATAACAAAGGTATTTCTTCAAGACAATTTCTGATCATATTTCTAATTTCTTTTTGAGTATATTCCTTTTCAATATCAACCCCACTATCAAACTCGGCATTTTCAAAAAGAGGTTTTTCTTTTTTATATTTTTTTACTAAATTAATCGCTTCATTGTGAGTAATCCGATAAATCCAACTGGAAAACTTTAACTTTGTATTAAAACCATTAAGGTTAGTATATGCCTTGATAAAAGCTTGTTGTACTGCATCGGCAGCCTTATCATTATCATTCACTAAATACCTGGCATACCTCATAAGTTTATCTTGATACCTTCTGACAATTTCAGTATAAGTTTCTTTATTTTTCGTTCTGGTAATCTCAACCACTTTCTCATCTGAAAGTTTGGATAAATCAAGCATATTTTATAATTATACATTTACACACCTAAACCCCCACTTTTTATTAAGTAGGGGTAAAGGTTTTTGATAGAATTATTGATTCCATCTACCGGCACCATTACCTTTGTGCTGACCTTGGCCTGAACCATTTTTAAGTCCTAAGCTCAACTCTTGCCTTATCTGCTTCGCTTCATCCATCTTGCCTTCTTTGGCTAGTTTATGAGCTTCTGCAAATCTAGCAAAATTGCCTTCATTGACAACTTGAGCTACTCTGCCTTTTCCCTTCATTTGTTCTTTCCAACTATTATAATCACCATTCTCAAATGCTTGAGTCATAATCTGATGTCTTTCCTCGGTATGATTGGGTCCAAAAACATTTGGATCACCTTTGTAAGCGTTAACCGCTGATACAGCTAAAACTAAACCTGCTCCTGTTAATGCTGTTACTGTTAATAATTTTTTCATATTTATTTTTACCTCCTTTCTAGTATTAATACAAACAAGTCTTGTTTTTATTTCATCCTTTTATTTCTCTATCCTAATCGCCTTACCTTTAATCAAAGCCTCGGCTATCTTCTTGTAACCTCCATCCAATATCCTAGCAAAAGTAGGCTGAGATATTTTCATTTTCTCAGCCGCTTTTACCTGTTCTAGACCATCAACATCATGAAGCTTTAAGGCTTCAAGCTGATCAGGTTCCAACAACACTTCCTCTAAAAATCTTAAAGGAACTCCAACCGGTTTAAAATAATAAACACTCGGGTTAAATTGAAGATAGCGTTGCTTTTTTGGTCGAGACATAAATTAAGCACAATTTACACCCTGCATTAAAGTTTTGCATTTAGGGCATTTTACTTTGGTACAAGGAACACCTCTCACATGAGACATTTCATGACCACACTTAGGACAAGTGCATATACTTGAACCAAGCGGTCTGTTTCCAGTACTTCTTCCAAGCCCTCTTCCGGTGCCTCTACCAGCACCTCTTCCCGCTCCTTTTCCTTGAGAACCGGTTCCATCTAAATTTGGCATACTTTTTTCACCTCCTAAATTTCATAACCTATTTTTATATTATGAATATATATTCAATATATACCCATCAACCCTTTTTGTCAACCACCCCCACCCCACATACCTACAAGGACTCTCCTTGTAGGTATACTTTGATATAGAAACGTATACGAGTTCGTAACCCGTATATTCAACTCCCAATCATAAACTCAATCACGTCACCATCTTTAATTATATAATCCCCACCCTCAATTCTAATCTTCCCCAAATCTCGACATTTTTTAGTTCCCCTATATTTAACATAGTCATCATAATTAATTACTTGAGCCTTAATAAAATTCTTAACAAAATCCGTATGAATCACTCCAGAAGCTTCCTTAGCCATCATTCCTTTTTTAATCGTCCAAGCTCTTACTTCAATTTCTCCTGCCGTCAAAAAACTAATCAAATCAAGTTTTGTATAAGCTAATCTTGCCATTTTATTTATCCCAGACTCATCAATTCCCAAGTCTTTTAAATATTTTACCTGATCTTTAATACTTAACACTCCCAACTCTACTTCCAATTTAGCGTTAATATAAACTAAATCTTCCCCAGTCACTCCCAACTTCTTTGAATAATCTAAGCTAGCTGAAATTTTTAATTGACTCTCTGACAAATTAACCACAAAAATCTCTTGCTTGGCTGTTATTAAACAAAGCTCTTTAGCCAAATCCTTTTCTTTTTCATCAAGCTCAATCGAATTAATCATCCTTCCTTTATTTAAAAATTTCAATATTTTCTCCAACATCATCACTTTATCTTTTTCTAAAGGACCGCGAGTTTTTTCCAATTGGTTTTCTATTATTTCAACATCTTTTAAAATCAACTCCATTCTCACTGTTTTCAAATCTTCCACCGGATCAAGCTTACCTGTCACCACCACATCTTTATCTTCAAAAGCCCGCAATACATGACAAATTAAATCTACTTCTTTAATTTTACCTAAAAACTTATTTCCCAAACCTTCGCCTTTATGCGCTCCTTTAACTAAGCCGGCAATATCTATAAAAGTAATTACAGCCGGAATCAATGGTGGTAATTTATTTAAACCTTCACTTTGCTTAACTATCCTGCCAAGTTTTTCCAATCTCTCATCGGGCACTTCCACCACTCCAACATTCGGCTCAATCGTAGCAAAAGGATAATTAGCCGCCAAAGCCATCTGCCTTTTTAACAAAGCATTAAACAATGTCGACTTCCCCACATTTGGTAATCCCACAATCCCTACAGATAGACTCATAACTAACCATTATACAGTTGTTTAAGTTTTTCCACATAAGATTGATTGATTAAACTTTCATCAATCTCACCGCTAACATTAGTTAGCATTTTTTCTATAATCTCCCTTTGAGATAAATTATTTTTTTTAATGTTTAACAATTTAAATTTAGCTAAAGCCACTTCAAATAACATATTGTAGGCCGGCACCATTCCAGCTTCAAGAAGAGAAACTGATGACTCATAAGCTCTTAAAGTTACTGGTTCACCATTCTCAGTCGCTCCAAAACTAACCACACCTTTTTCTCTCAATTTTTTCACTAATCGAGCTACTGACAACTTTGAATTCAAAGCATTAGCTGTACCCGAATGATATAGCTTAAAAAGAACTACCTTAGAAGGATTCTCCTTAAATCTAGTTAAAAATTCTTTATGGGTTTTTCTAATTATATTTACCTCATAAGTCATCACTGAATCCTCATCTTTTGTTGAGCCTAAAAACTTTTTTTCAAGATTAGCTATCAATCGATTAACTTTAACTTCATATCTATTTTTCATCTTCAGCCACTGTTGGCTTTTTCTTGATAGATAAAACATCTTGTCCCCGTCATAATAACTTTTAACCACTTCGTTCGCAGGAACTAACTTTTGATGAAAGGCAATCAAGACCTGTTGTTTATATTTTTTAGGAATATTTTGAGTAATCGCATATCTAAGATTATCTAGAGCATCTGTCTGTTGATTAAGTGGCGAATAATCAGATGCAGTTAAAATTAATTCAGTTGTTATGTTTTTAATTTTCCTTATTTTTTTCTCCAAATATCTAGCAGTTTGTTCAATTGAATCAGTTCCATGCGTAATCACAATTCGTTTTGGCTTAAACTTTAGGGTTTTTTTTACTTCTTTCCAAAATATTTCTTGATCAGAAAAAGTTAAATTTTCACTCAAACCAGAGTAAAGTATTTTTGATTTAGTAATATTAAGATGATTCATTGAACCGGGTATATTTTCTAAAACTCTTTCTATTAAATTAAATACTTTTCCACCCACTAAGGTTCCATCTTTTCTAGCCATTGAAGATATTGTTCCACCAGCAAACAGCACAACCACGCTTTGAGCTTTAATATACTCAGCTAAAACTTTCGCTGGATCAATGAAAACCAATCCTGAATCTTTTTCTTTATCAAAAATCATTGGCAATTCTGTGCAACCACTAATCACTTTTTTAATTCCCAGCTTTTTAAGATCATTAATAATCTCTTGTTTTAACTTATCAATAATTTTTTGTTGAGAACTTTTATCTTTTATCCGATCAGCCTTAACTAAATCAAAAGCAGTAGAAATATCATCTCCCCACAACATTTTAATTCTCCAAATCAACTCTTGAACTTTATGCTGAGTTTTACTAGCTTTATAGCCTAATAACGTAGGAAATTTTTTTACCCTACGCACCAACGGAGTTGTTCCCAACCAGACCGGTTTATCTTTTAACTCTCTGTACTTCCATTCACAAGCTTCAAAAGTTGTATAAATTTTTACATTTTTTTTATAAATAGATTTAACATCATCTAACCATAGCTGTAACGTATTGCAGGCAATTACCACACTTCTTGTTTTATCTTTAAAGGTAGAAAATATCTTATCCATATCTTTAGCCACCCCAACAGATCTAGATAATTTATTCTGTATCACTCTTGGTCTTATCTTGTAATAACCATAGCTAGTTTCTATATTATATTTTTTTAATACTTCATTAAAATAATCGCCTGAAGCAACGTCTGGAATAATTACATAAAGCTTAACTTTATTCATAGTCGCATTATACACAGCATAAATTCTTATGCCTACCAACCTATCTTAATTTACTAAATCTATATCAGTTTGATAAAAAAATGTTATCATAGAAAAATAAATATGGCATTTATCAAAAAATTTCAGCAAGCAATTAAAGACACTATCTCTCTCTCGGAAATTAGAGAAACATTAGTCACTAACTTAGCAAAATTTGTTGAAGAAACTCAACCTCAAAAAGTAGGGTTTGTTGCTGGTGCTATAACCGCCCCCACTATAGAAGAAATAAATCAAAACAGAGCTAGATTAGTTAGATTTGCTTCCCACCTTAACAAACAACACCCTGACTGCTTCTTTTTTAGCTCAGCCGATATCTTTACTGATAATGTTCGAGAAAGAATAAACTCTTCTCAAGTCAGTCACGAACAATGGATGGATTATTGGAGAACAATTCTAAATGCAAATTTGATCACCGATTTATTTCTAACTCCTGGGTGGAAAAAATCCGCTGGAACTAGAGACGAGCATAAAACAGCCAAAACAATCGGGCTTAACATCCACCAGCTAAACTACGAAGTCTAGCTAATGCAAATCCTAACTAGCTGAAAAACAACCTCTTCTAGTCTTATTAATAGCAATAACTATATATCCAGCCTAGACAGAAAATAATAACTCCAGTAAAATAACTCTGTTATATGCCGAGATAGCTCAGTTGGTAGAGCACACCCATGGTAAGGGTGGGGTCTCGAGTTCAAATCTCGATCTCGGCTCCCTGTCCGCCTTCGGCGGAAAAAAATTGATAAATTTAATAATTACTGATAATATTCCATATTATGGCTAAAAAAGGACCGCGCATCTTAATTGCTTTTCAATGCACTGTTTGCAAATCCAATAACTATATTTCTCAAAAAAATAGAAATAACGTTGAAGGCAAACTAAAACTAAAAAAGTATTGCAAAAAATGCAGAAAGCATACTTTGCACAAAGAAACCACTAAGTTAAAATAGATAGAACCAAATAAGGGCCCGTGGTATACCGGTAACATTCTTCCATGGCATGGAAGAGTAGCGGGTTCGATTCCCGCCGGGTCCACTAAAAATTCAACATCTCGGGTTTAAACAACATCGCATAGCCAATCCAAACCATTATTATTCCCCCAATCAATTTAGCCCAATTTGAATATTTACTCTCAATCCCAACCGCTTTCAAACTCATCAT
>JAYEMX010000088.1:0-1760 GCA_034718535.1 Patescibacteria group bacterium
CTCAATTGTGACGCTGTTGTCGGAATGAATAGTTACGCCTATGCTCTTGCAATAACCGGCCATCGCTTCATCAATAGAGTTGTCAACCACTTCATATACCAGGTGGTGTAGGCCGCGTTTTGAGGTATCACCAATATACATGGCCGGCCTGCGCCTGACAGCTTCCACGCCCTCTAAAACCTGAATGGTGCGGGCGTCATATTTGTCTGCCTTCGCCAAAATAGACATATCTTTTGTGCTTAATGCTTGTGAATCAATTTTTTTGGGGGGCTTTTCTTTTATTGTTTCTTTCTCTTTATTTTTTTTCATTTTTATTTTATCCTTCCCACCCTAAACAAAAGTTCTTCTATTTTGCTCTTTATCTGCCCTTGTTGAATTATTCTCAACAACTCCTCTTTGTGTTTGTGTGCCTCATATAACCAAATAGGGCTATCAACATATATTACTAACTTTTCTTTACTTTTTCTTTGCGCCCTCATATGACTCATAAGTTTCTTTGGGGCAGATTTTTTAAGAATATTGTTTATTAATTCTATGTCTGTATTTTTTGAAGTTTCTAAATCACCAATTACCTTTTTTAAAATCTCACCAATAACCACAGGTTTTTTATTTCTTTTTCTATAAAAAGTTCTGTTTTTCATGTTGTTTGCATTGGTAGGACTACGTAAATATATTCTCTGCCAACGCGTATTACGCCCGGTTTTTCACTTGAGGCAAGTTCTAATTCTACTGCGTCTTTGTTGATGTTTTTCAGGGCGTCGCTCAAATAAGTTGGGTTAAAACTGACTGAAACCTCTTTGCCCTGGTATTCTTCTAATAGCTCAACCACATCCCGGCCCTGTCCGATTTCAGGCGTGTTTTTTAAAACGATGATTTTATCTTTAAATAACTCCAGTTTTATTGATGGAGAGTCTTGAGTTGTTAGGATATTTATTCTTTTTATGGCTTTTTTAAACTCATCGGGCAAAACCACTTGTTTAAAGTTTTCGCGCAGGCTTTTTTGTGGTTCTTGTGGGATGCCTATACCCTGGTCAATTATTCGCCAGTCTAATTGACGTAATTTTTCTAAAAACGGTTTTTCAACATTGATGTATTCTGCCATGGCTTATTTCTTAATTGTTTTGTATGCTTGTTCGGGATGCTTTAGCATTTCAGGATATTTATATTTCATTTCACCAGAATCAATCAGTGGTTTAATGAATTCACGGCTTAAATATTTAATAGTTCTATCAAAAACTATTGATAGCTCAACCAAAGTGTAATGTCTTGTTCTACAGACATCTTTAATTATTTCTTTTATTTTATCCTTATTTTTTTCTCTTTGTTTAATACTTTTAATTCGATTTATTAAACCAGCAGATAGTTCACTAAGAAGATCATCTTTATTAATAACACTAGTTTCACCTTTAAGTGCACTAGCTTCACCTTTAAGTGCACCACCTTCTGTACTAAGTGCACTAGCTTCTGTATTAAGAGCACCACCTTCTGTACTAAGTGCACTACCTTCCATACTATCAGCATCATCTTCAAGATTAAAGGCATTACCAGCCATATAATAAGTAGCTTTAGCTTTACCTTTTTTCTTTAATAATTCCTTATCTTTTAAAGTTCTTAAATCAGTACCTGCTTTAATAACATCACAATCTACCATTTGACGATAGGTTTTATTATCTATAGCACCAACCTCTTTTACAAACACTAATGCTAACTTCTGATTATTGGTAAAATTAAGATGATTAAACTGTTTTAGCCACTTAATA
>JAYEMX010000089.1:0-7890 GCA_034718535.1 Patescibacteria group bacterium
ACCCGATGAAACAATATAAGTTACCACTCCACCACGAGGTTTTATCGATACGCTGGTAGTCGTTTCCATCATCCCCATATTCATTCCCAAAATTGCCCCGCCCCGTCCCACGTTTTCCTCCTCATTGGCCACACTGCTAATCACCGGAGCCAACAACAATCCCACTAAAAACAAGCCCACCATTCCGGTATGCAAAAACGGCCTCATATATCTCCCTCTCTTGGCCACTAAACCTTCCACCACCATTCCTTTGCCGGCTTCAAAACCTTCCGCTGACTGCAAAATTTTTTTTAAAAAGTACTTTTTTAAAAATTTGGTGTATCCTCGAATTTCCCACCAACAAACAGTTAACGGCCTTGATCTAAATCTTTTAAAAACAGATATTCTCTCCATACAAAAGGTATGGTATCTCACTTCCCTAATCTAGTCAAAAATAAACATTTACCCTTTTCCCAATTTACTCAAAAAAGTTTTATTATTCTTGGTTTTAGAAAGTCGATCCAACATCACTTCGGTCGCTTCATCATCACCCAAAATATCGACCATTCTTCTCATAGTCACAATTTTAGTATAATCCTTTTTTGAAAATAATAACTGTTCTTGTCTAGTACTTGAACGTTGAATATCAATTGCCGGATAAATTCTTCTCTCCGCCAACCTACGAGACAGATGAATTTCCATATTACCGGTTCCTTTAAACTCTTCGTAAATCAACTCATCCATTCTTGAACCGGTTTCCACCAAAGCCGTTCCAATAATAGTCAAAGAAGCTTTAACCTTCTTGCCGTTAAGCTTAAAGGCTTCAAAATTACGAGCCGCTCCAAAAAACTTTTTTGGCGGGAATAAAGCCGCCGGATCAAATCCACCAGACAAAGTTCTACCGGAAGTAGGCATAGCCAAATTATAGGCCCGAGCCAACCTGGTAATCGAGTCCAACAAAATTACCACATCTTTACCAGACTCCACCACTCTCTTGGCTCGATGCAAGGCCAATTCAGCTACTTTAATCTGAATTTGCGCCGAGTCATCAAAATTAGAAGCGGCCACTTCGCCTTTTACATGACGACTAATATCTGTCACTTCCTCAGGTCTTTCGCCTACTAAAACCGCCATCAAATGAATCTTAGGATCATTTTTGGTAATTCCGGTGGCAATATTTTTTAAAAACGAAGTTTTACCAGCTTTTGGTGGTGACACAATCAAACCTCTTTGACCTTTTCCAATCGGAGCCACTAAATCAACCAATCTTGTAGATAAAGTTTCTTTATCTGTTTCAAGTTTTAACAACTCATCCGGAAATATGGGAGTTAATTTATCAAACAAGGGTCTCTTTTGACCTTCCTTAAACTCCACTCCATTTACCTTTTCCACTTTAAGTAGTCCCCAAAAACGCTCATTATCTTTAGGCATTCTGGCTGGACCAGTTACCATATCTCCTGGCCTTAAATTAAATCTTCGAATTTGTGAATTTGAAATATAAGCATCTCGATCAGATTCTGTAAATCCATTTCTTAAAATCCCATGATTATCTCCACTAACCTCAAGCATACCTGTAATTTCTTCAGTTGGCACATTGGCATCTGGAATAACCCGATTATCTACCCTTCCGTTAAAATTTGTTCTTGATCTTGGTCTTCTTCTATTAATTGGTCTAGCCATTGGACGACGCCTTTTAATCGACTTTCTATAAGCCGGCCTATTGGTCATAATTGGTCTACTCTTATTCACTCTCGTTCTCGACACCGGTCGTGGTGCCACCGAAGTCTTTGGTGCTACTTTAGTTTTTGACACCTTTGGAGCTTTTACCCCACCAATAAAATCATCAACCGAAGGTTTAGTGGTTTTAACTACTTTTTTTACTGCCATATAATCCTTTCTACAGTTAACTATAATCAAGGTTTGTCCAAAGAAAATTTAATTCAATAAAGGGAGTTTAATGCAAAAAAACGGAACTTGTTTCGCTCAAAAGCAAAACATCTAATCTAATATAACTCTATTTCTCCCCCCTGTCAAGCAAAAGCTCTTTTAACCAAACACTGATAGGGCACACTAATCTCATTGGCTTTTTCTTTTAATCTATTTAATAAATATTCTGGTAATCTAATCGAAATTGGACGAGTAGTTGGTTTTAAATTAGGAAAAGATACTTTTTCAAAATCACTAGGATCAAAGTAATCGGCTAGATTTATCTTGGACCAAAAATCTCTTTCATCGTCCTCATTTTTAAACTTTGGTAGTTTAAGTAGTTTTTTCATACCTTTAACAGAACAGTAACTTTTATTTCTCAGCTTCTTGATTTCAAATGCAATTAACAAATTTTACCTTGTTTAATCGTACTCATCACTAGACTCCTCAGAGTCCAATATGTATCTGAACTTATACACCTATATTTATAGGTTGGGAACAATCAATTATAACTAACCTACGCTTACCGTTTACCATACGAATTCCTTCTCTAAGTGGAATTGATTCGCCTTGCACCCTACTACCATCTTCAAGTTTATATACAAGAGCTCTCTCTTCGGGCGCTCCATGTTGTTCACCATGAATAGTTACTATTCTAAAAATTTTTGCTTCTTCTGGAATAAAATTTTTTTCAACCATATACTTTCCAATTAATTTATTTAAATTAACATAAAGTAGTATACCATACTATACATTGTCAACTCCCATCAAGTAAAATTTTACAAGGTACGCTACCTTGCAACCTACAAGGACAACCTACAAGGACTCTCCTTGTAGGCACTCGCTAGCTTTCTCTTTACTTGTCAAACCAAACTACCTTATAGTATAATATACTATATATAACCACTTATGGAAATTTTTAAAGAAATAAAAGATAGGTATCAAGAAATAATGTCTGCACGAGCAATATATTTCTTTGATCAGTCTACTGATTTTCTCCTTAGCCAAGATGTGAAACCCCTTTTTCCCTCTATTCATAGATACCTAGAAGAAATCGATCCAACAACGCAAATAAGAAACCTAACTTTGTTAGCTAAAGCCGTCAAAAACCTGTCTTCGCCATCTAGTGCAATACATGTTTTTACAGTGGGGGGTGGATTAAAACGCTCTACTGAATTAGCTAGGACTCATCTTATCTGCATATCTGACCTTGGTTCTTTTATTGCTATTTTACTAAACAATAAAGCACCTCTACGAACTGAACGCCAAATAGAAAAAGCTGAAACTTCAATAGCTGGTTCTTTAATACAGGCCGCTCTGTTTTTACGAAAGATATCTAAACAAGATCTCCCTATTATAGGAAAAAATCAGGTGGGAAAGGAAGGAAAAATTACAGTCGATGAGCTTCTAAATCTAGTAAAAAAATCTATACTCTAAAAACAATCTCTCCCCCTAGTATAAATCAGCCTCCACAATCAACCGCCTCTGCGTCGTCCCTCTAGGCGTACAAGTCACTAAAAACAGTTTTTCCCCGTCTTTATTTTCCTTAAACACTTCCACATTATCAGCCTCCACCACTTGACTCCCCACCACTCGATAAACATACTTTTCTCCCAAAAACCAAACCACTATTTCATCGCCTTTTTCCAGCTCATCCAGTTTATAAAATATCGCATTAAATCTCCCCACATTAGCCAAAATATCGGTTGAATGGGCAAACAAAGTTATTCCTCCCCCCATACCGGGCAACATTGTTCCTTTCACATGAGCAATACCGTTTTTTAAAGCTTTTTCATACTCTTTCTTATTACCGGCATCAACATTAGCCACCACTTTTGATAAAGCTCCAAGCTTTGGAATATCAATCATAAAATAAGTAGACGAAGTTATTTTTGTTTGATCATTCGCATTAATTTTTAGTAAATCAGAAAAAGTAATTTGACTTAATTTTAACTCTTTTAATCTCTGCCTGGCTTCTTCCCTACCAATAATCAAAGGCAAAATTCCCATTGAAATAATTATCATTAAAGAACCTAAAACCAAACCTTTTCCCCATGCAGATAAACTTTTCTTAATTTTATCCCGCCTTTTTGGACGTTGATAAATTATTCCCGAATCTGGCAACATAACTTAAAGTAACCCAGCCACTATTCGCAAAACCACTCCAACCGCCACCACCACTATTGGCCAAAAATTAAAACCACTCCCGGTTTCCGGAGCTATAACCGGCGGTGAAGCCACCACTACTCCGGGTTTCGGATAATTACCAAAGTCAAAATAATAACTTCTATCTCCTTCCAAATACTCAACTTTAATTGTTCCCGTAGTATTCACCCAATCAGATTTCTCAATTTCTTTTACCTCTACTTTGGTTCCATCATTAACCGTAACCCAATTCCCCCAGCCTGAGCTATTATTAGTCCAATAATCGCGCCAATCTTCATCATTTAATTTATATTGAAACTGCCAAGATTGACCGGTACTACCTTCATTACTGTCCCAAACTCCATCTTTATCATCATCCTTATATTTTCGAATCACAAAATTAGCCGTCCCCGGTGAAGGAGTTGGAGTAGGTGTTGGAGTGGGAGTAGGTGTAGGAGTAGGGGTTGGAGTTGGAGTAGGAGTTGGGGTAGGTAAAGGGCAAATACAATCAAATTCCAACGGACAATCAGGATTTACACAAACAGCTCCATTACTACAAACATTTCCATTGGTACAACCATCTATATTATTACAAGGCTCACCACAAGCACCAGGATCACAAACACAATCAGAATCTTCCGGGCAAAGAGTATTTACACATATTCCATCTTGACAAAGATTATCACCTAGACACCCAATCTCTATAGTACACTCTTCAAAGCAGGTCGCCGGTTGCTCCGACTCCAAAGAATCACATTTACAAACATGCTCAATACAATTTGGCCCGCATTCTTCATTTCCAGTATTAATTTTTCTAACTGATTCACAAACACCATTACCATTACCACATGAATCCCCCACATTATGTCCAGGATAACAAGCCTTACTTGACTGCGGACCACACCATGAATTAAGTTTAGGTGGATCAGAAGGAAGTGGTAAATCTGTTATACAACAACATTCACCAGAGCTATCAAATTCCGTCTTATCAGGGAAATAAGAACTACCCTCGCCTCCACAATAAGCCACACAACGCTCCCAAGTAAGACCGGATATTGCTTTTACATTCAACTCTTTCTTAACCTGCCAATACTGCCATCCGGCTACCACTAACAAAACTGCTAACAATCCAACTAAAATCTGATTTTTCTTAATTTTTTTTATAATCATAATTTACTCAAGGTTCCGAACCTTGAACGGCTCACAGCCTTTTAAGAGAGGAGTGATAGGCCTGCCCAACTTACCACCCCTCACTTAAAAAGCCTAGTTGTCACCTGTCACTTCAGGTAGGTCTTGACAAATTTTTATTTCAATGTAAATTATTTGTATAAAGGGCATTATTACTCGAGTACCCCACTGCGATAATAATGCTCTTTATTTGTACTGGTATTGTATCAAAACCTATCTCATTGTCAAGCCTATAAGAATAAAAACACTGTAAAATCACCTATCTTATAACATTTCTTATTATTCTAATTCCTCAAGAAAAACCTCATTAATCCCCTGCTTTACAAACTATGTGGATAACTTTATTACTTCAACAACCTAACCGCTTCAACCACTGTTTTTACCTTTTCCGGCCCAATCACTCTTGAGTAACCAAGCTTCTTTGCTTCTTTAACCCGTTTTTCACTAAAAGACACCCTCCTAACCTCACCCAATAAACCCACTTCTCCGAAAACCGCCAACTTTGGACTAACCGGTTTGTTTTTAAAACTCGAAGCAATAGCTAAACACACTCCCAAATCCGCCGCCGGCTCACTTAACTTTAAACCACCGGCCACATTTACATACACATCCATATTTCCCAATGGCAAACCACACCTTTTAGACAAAACAGCTGTCAATAACTGTAACCTCTGTGGATTAAACCCATTTCCCACCCTTCTCGGTATAGCCAGTTGCGATGGATTAACCAAAGCCTGAACCTCGACCAAAACTGATCTAGTCCCCTCCATTACTATAGTTACCACACTTCCGGGTACTTTTACTTGTCTTTCCTCTAAAAATAAATCGCTTGGGTTAGCCACCTCGGTTAAACCTTTATTGCTCATCAAAAAAACCCCCACTTCATCTACTGACCCAAATCTATTTTTATTGGCCCTTAAAATTCTAAAAACATGCTTTTTATCTCCCTCCAAATACAAAACCGTATCCACCAAATGTTCCAATACTTTTGGTCCGGCAATCGAGCCCTGCTTGGTAACATGCCCAACAAGAAAGACCGGTATATTAAGCTTTTTAGCCATTTTGAGTAATCTATGTGAACACTCTTTAACTTGCCCTACACTTCCCGCCATACCCGTCAAATCACTTGTATTCATTGTTTGAATACTGTCAATTATCACCAAACCCAGGGCCGTATTCCATCCCGGAGTGGAACTCTTATTTTTATTATCAATTTGTGTTCCACTCCGGGATGAAGTTAAATTTTCCACACTCGCCACCACCTCATCCACATTTGTCTCCGCAAGAAATGAAAGAGAAAGGTTGAACCCTTTCCGGAAACCCCGCTTTCGCGAGGTATTTACCCGAGCATGAGCGAGGGAGGGTTCAACCTTAGTGGATGGTACAAAGTTCCTTAACCTATCTATCCTCAACTTTATTTGCTCCGGACTTTCCTCTCCACAAACATAGAGCGTAGCTCTATCAAGGTCCGTTCTTGGAGGACTCGAGTTTGTACTCGAACCCGAAAAAGATAAAGCCAACTGTGTCAATAAAGTCGACTTGCCTATTCCCGGTTCTCCAGCCAACAAAACCACACTTCCCGGCACTATTCCACCACCCAAAACTCTATCTAATTCTCCTATCCCCGTCTTAACTCTGGAAACATTATTAGTCTTTACCTTAGATAACTTAATCGGTTGACCTCCACTACTGTTCTTTTTAACCCCAAAACTACTTTTCTTTTTAACTGCCGTCATCGTTTCAACTAAAGTATTCCAATCACCACAACCTTCACATTGCCCTGACCACTTTAAACTCTCAAAACCACATTTTTGACAAATAAAACGCGTAACTTGTTTCGCCATGAAGCTAGTATATCATGTCACTTACAAGAGCCTACAAGGACTCTCCTTGTAGGTTAACCCCTTCAGAAGCATTTACAGATAATGTTTTTTCAGCCCCTAAAGCCTTCGCTGTCTGTAAATAATCTCTTAAAACCGCTTTAGTAATATCCTTAACAAACTCTTCTTTACTTAAATCACCTCTTTGTTCATCACTAAGTTCTTTATACAACCACTCCCCAACTTCCATAGCCGCCCATAAATCAGCATTAAAAACTGATTCTTCTTCCCCCACTGCCTTAGTCGTATCAAAAGTTTTTCCCATAACCAAATTAACCGCTACTGCTTTTTCTTCATGCTTACCTGTTAAAGCCGGGAATGAACCACCATGTCTTTTTATAATCTCAATTCTTTCAGCTCTTACCCCACTATCAACTCCCAAATCTTTATACATTAACAATTCATTATCAACAATCTTATCCTGATTACCACACCCCTCTTCTTGACTTTTAATCTCTTCAAAATCAACCAAAGCACCGTGGTTATCATCATTATGATTTCCCAGCCTAGCCTCATTAACCTCATAAGCTTTTATAATTACTTTCCAAGCTTCATCTTCATTTATACCTGTTACTACCCTTAAAGCTCCCGCAATTCCATTTGACCCACCCGGAAGCTGTCTTCCTTTATAATCTGCCTTTAGCCAAGCTACCCCTTGACCTAACTCCAACCTCTTACCATCCCCTTCTCTTACATAAATTGGTATATCTACACCATCACAATTATTAGAACTCATAAACTCACTGTTTAATCCTCTAACCTTCTTCCCGCC
>JAYEMX010000090.1:0-7857 GCA_034718535.1 Patescibacteria group bacterium
GTAGATTTCTTTTCGTTTTTTGGGATCGGAAATAGTGCGACCGTCTTCGAGTAATTTATCTACTTTTAAGTTTTGATAGTGGGTAATGTTAGTTTCTTGAGTGGAATGCCAAAGAGCATGTTGGTCCGGGTCTAGGGGAATTTCTTGAGCGATTAAAATAGCTTGAAAATCATTATCTATGGAATTAATGATTTTAACATCAATATCTACATCCAGAACTTTTTCCCAACTTAAAGCAATATTTTCGGCTCGTTCAAGAAAAGAATCACTAGTTCCTAGTGTGATTTTTAATTTTCCGCTAAAACTAGCTTCCTTGGAAAAAGTATTAAATAGCTCTTTAGCTTGAGCGGAATTGTAATTATATGGTTTAACTTTACTATTGTAGGCCCAAGATTTAGGATTAATTGAAGTTAAAGCTCTAGTTTCTCTTTCTTTAGTTTTATTTTCAATGGCATAGGCCAGTGATTGCCTTAAAGGTTTACTTGATAAATACTTGTCATTTAAATTAAAAAGAATAGCCAAGTATTCATTTTGATTAGTGGTTTTTTCCAAGTTAACTTTTTTTAGCCATTTTTCATTTAAAGGATTGGTGATAATATTTTGAAGTTGATCGACTTCTCCTAATTTAAAACCAAGCCAGCCAGCGTAGTGTGAAGGATAAAATTTATAAATTAAGTCATTTTTAGAACTGGTGAGGTTGAGTAATTTGAGATAAGGGCCCTGGTACTTTATTTTTTTAACCATATAGTCTCCGGCAGAAACAGTGTTATTTTTGAATAAAGGCTTGGTTAGTAATAGTAAAAACGGGGAAAAAGGCTCTTTTAATTTGAATTTTATAATGGATTCATCTGGGTAACTGGTTTCAATATTTGGAATATCTAAAGAGATGTCTTTAGAAGAAATTAAAGTTCCATCACTCCAAAGAGTGTTTGTTTTTAGATAAATTTTGTAAACGGTTTCTTCTTCTAAGACTTCCCAACTTTTAGCCAAATCTGTTTTAATGATGCCGGTTGAATCTACCTTCATTAATCCCCTGCCGATATTTTGAGAAATAGAGCTGGGGATAGAGTTCATAGTGTATTGACCAACTATACCGATTTTTATATGTTGATTTGGTTTGGGAATTAAGGGAAGAAGGTTTTTAAAAAAGAGAAAAACAATAATACCGACAACAGTAAAACTTAAAATTAGTTTTTTGTGTTTATCAATAAAGGAATTTAAAATCCAAAGCGGCTTTCTAAATCGCCGAGTCAAAGTCATAAGCGAAAATTAATTAATGAGAGAATAACAAAAACAGTGGCTAGAATAATAGTTAGGTAAAAAATGGCTTTTTCGGCGCCTTTTTTTGAGTGATACATTTGAGATTGTCCTCCAAAAGCAGTACCTAAGCCGGTGCCTTTGGCTTGAAGTAAAATAATGGCAATTAAAGCAATGGCAACTATGGTTTGAATGATAATTAGCATATATTAGTCCTTTTTTAAAATGGCGACGATTAAGTTAAAAATAAAGCTTAACAAAAAACTGGCAAGGATGTAGGAAACGGTTTTGTTAATATAAAAACTAGGGGTGACAAAACCGCTTTGGGAAATTGAAGGAAAAGTAAAAGGAATAATAGAAATAGTACTAACAATTTTAGTTAAAATTACCAAGACAAGAACATTGGCAATCCAGCGGAATAAGCCTAAAGTGAGAAGATTAATGGGGAGTAGAAAAAGTTTGATAATCGGCTTAACCAGGTAATTAATCAGAGTAAAGATAGCTCCGGCGGTGATAAGGTTAAGTAGATCGTCGGGAGCTAATAGGCCGACGAAAAAAGATGAAGTGATAAAAAGACTAAAAGTGTTTAGTAAACTTAATCTGATAAACTTTTTCATAAGATTATTTTAGCACAACTACTTTTTTTTGAAATGATTTTTGGTGATTTTGAAGGCTAAAGTAAGGCTAGTTAAGATGAGGAAAACGACAATTAGATATTGATAGTTATTCAAAATAATTGTGTAGGTTGGCAATAAAGTGATTTGATGCTTGGCGTTTGAATATTCTGAGGTGGCGATAATTTGATCGGTAAAATTTGAGGTCCAACCAGGTGCTGTTAATTCAATATTAATAGTACGATTGGAAAATGGAGGTAAAACCGGTATTTTCCAGGTATTTTCTTTTAAGTCAAAGTGATTGGAAGATAGGGTGATTGATTGATTATAAAGAGCGATGTTCCCGGTATTTTCCAAAATAATTTGACCGTTGATTGGCAATCCGGCCAAAGTTTTTATTGGTAGTTTAATTTTTATACTTGAGTTTGGATTTTTGGTTTTGGGGGTTGAGAAATGAACATCAACATCTTTGCTATCTATTTTGGGAGTTTTGTAGGCTCCGGCTGGAACAGGGTATTGGCTATCTTGGCCTAAAATCACAAAAGCAAAGTGATTAAGATCGGTAAAATTAAAGAAGTCTATTCCGCCGGTAGTGTTGCCCCAGGTTGGATCAACCGGAGTCCAAATATTGGTCTTATAATTGTAATATTCTGGCCAAGCGTGAAGAACATCCTTTTTTAAACTTAAAGGTCTGAGGGAGGTATTGGTAGTGTAGGCAAAACCGTTTATGGCTCTAGCCGGGATATCTGCGGCTCTGGCAAGAGTTATAAATAGATCGGTAAACTCCATGCAAATGGCAGAATCTTGATTATCTAAAACATTGGCAGCCCCAAATCTGGTGGTGGTTTCACTTAAACGACCATAGTCATAAATAAGATTATCAACAACATATTGGTAAATTTTAGCCGGAGTTTTGAGTTCTTTTGCCAGCTTAATAATATTTGGGTTTTGAACTTCCCAGTATTTTTGAGTAGATAAATAGTTTTCTTTATTTTCTAGAACAAAGCCGGGAAAATCCGCAACTGGGTTTAGATTGATTTCGACTGAGCCAAGAGCAATGATATCAAGATTTTGTTTTGGCGAGAGAATATAGTCGGCCAACCAGTTGCCATCATTGTCGAGGTGAATAGATTCTGGTTTTGGCTCGAGTTTTTCATATAAAACTTTTTGGTAGGTGGTATCCGGAGGAAGGGTAATCTCGGTTTTAACTTGATAAACGTTGGGATTATCCAAATGGTAATTTAAAGAAAAATCAAAATATTGAGTAGTGCCAAAGATAGCGCTAATACCTTTATCAAGCAAGTCTTGTTGGTTAAATTTGTAAGTAGTGTAATTATTAAGGCTTGATTTTGAATTTGGCTTGGGTGAAATAGTTGAAGGTAAACCAAAGGAGTTTGGCACCGAAAGAATTAGATTGTAAGAATTAAGGCTTTCGGTTTTTTGAAACTTAGGGATGGAGATTTCCCAAACACTGCCCAGTTGATTGGCAAAATCTAAACTATCAAATTCCAGAGTAAAATTTTGAGCTTTGTCTTTGCCTAAAATTTTATCTGTAAACGGAATGGTGATGTTGGTGGTTTTATTACCAATGGCAATTTTTGGATTTAAATCATTTTTGAGATTGTAAGCATGAATATTGTTTAAGTCGGTAGAACCAATGGAAAGTGAAAACTCGGAGGCGTAGATATTTGATAAATTATTAATTAAAGAGATGTTAAATTTAGTATGAGTGGAGCCGGCGGAATTAACATGGTAGCTGATATTATAGTTGGTTGAAAAATCTGATTTAGCTAAGCTAATTGCTGGCTTTAAAAAAAGCAAACCAAGGATTGTAATTAAAAATAAAAAAATCTTTTTTATCATGAGGTAATTGTAGTGATAAAGCTTGCTAATTGCAAAATGACTATTGACTAACGTATTTTATTCGCGCTAATATGATACTAATATAAACCTAAGAAAATACAAAGAGTGGGGAGAAAGATTTTTATGCCGGTTACACTTTATCGTAGACAAAAACAGATTGTGGATTTTATTGCTCAATATATTAAAGCTAAGGGGCACTCGCCTACTCTTCAAGAAATTGCCGATGCTATGGATTTGTCTTCTTTAGCTACGGTACATGAACATATTGCCACTTTGGTGAGAAAAGGAGTGATTAAAAAGTATGAAGGGTCGGTTAGGGGTTTAGAGATTATTGATCCAAGATATGCTTCGACCGGAGCTGATATGGAATTACCGGTTTTAGGCTATATTGCGGCTGGTAAACCAATTGAGCCATTTACCGATCCTAATGCTGTTTTTGGAGTTTCACCTTCAATGGTTAGCGGTAAAAAAAGATCTTTTGTTTTACAAGTTAAAGGTGAATCAATGATAGAAGAAGGGATTTTAGATGGTGATTATGTGGTGATTGAAGAAAAAAAAGAAGCGGCTAATGGAGAAATTGTGGTGGCTCTTTTGGAAAATGGGTTGGCTACTTTAAAAAGATTTTTTAAAGAAGCGACTAGAATTAGATTGGAACCGGCTAATTCTTCAATGAGCCCGATTTATGCTAGAAATGTGAAAATTCAAGGAATTGTAGTTGGGGTAATCCGTAAATTTCAAGCGATTAATTAAGAGCCTGCAAAGACTGTCTTTGCAGGTAGATTAGATGAAGGCGGCGATGGCTACGATGGTCATGATTAAAACTGTGAACCAGCCGATTGTTTTTTGAGTTTTGTTGATAGTGTATTGTTTCATTAAAACTTCTTTACTGGCGAGCTTTAAAATATAGGCGAGGATAATTGGAGTAATTAAACCATTTACAACCTGACTATAAAAAAGAACCTTAATTGGATTGAAACTTAAAAGAGCAAGACTTAAACCTACAAAAAAACTTAAGGTTAAGACCGCATAAAAGCTTTTGGCTTGATTAACTTTTTGATTTAAACCAGTTCTCCAATTAAAGGTTTCGGCAATAGTGTAAGCAGTACTAGAGGTTAGGACCGGAATTGCTAACATGCCGGAACCAATAATACCAATACTAAAAAGCAAAAAGGCGAGATCTCCGGCCAATGGCTTTAAAGCTAGGGCGGCTTGAGCTAAAGAATCTACTTTAATCCCGGCTTTGTGAAGGGTTAAAGCACTGGTGATAATAACAAAGACAGAGACTAGATTAGCAAAGATTAAACCCCAAGAAACTTGGCCAACTTCGGTTTTAACGTCTTTAACACTAGGGCTATCTTCAACTTCTTCGGTTACTTGCCAGTAAAAGATAAATGGAGTAATAGTGGTTCCAAGCATGGCTACGGCCATCATAAAATAACTAGGGGTAAATTGGATTTGAGGTAAAAAGATATCTTTGGTTACTTGAAGCCAATCAGGTTTTAAAATAAAAGCAGTGACTAGATAAGAAAGAAAAATAACTCCTAAGCCGGCTAAAATTCTTGATAAGGTTTTGTAACTTTTAAAAACAACGATAAGCCATAAAGCTCCAGCAAATAAGGGTAAGAAAAATAGGACATTTATAGTTGGAAAAATTAGGTTTAAGGCGGAGGAAACAGCGGCAAAATTAGCGCCAAGAGTAAAAATATTGGCTATAACTACCAAACTCATTAGGATAAGAGAAGTGGTAAAACCATAGTAAAGCTTCATAGATGAAGCTAAGCCTTTTTTGGTGACATCACCAATACTGGCACAAATAGCTTGAATATTGATTAGAAGCGGAGTAGATAAGATTAAGAAAAGAGCTAGACTTAAACCGGTTTGAGCGCCGGCTAAAGTGTAAGTGGAGATGCCGGCGGGATCATTATCTGCATTGCCAACAATAAAACCATTAAGAAGTTTTTTGAAAAAGCCCTTTTTTTTCATAGCAGGTCTTTAATATTAATCGAGGAAATATCTTTTTTAACCAAGGGTTGATTATTATCTAAAATTTGCTGATGAAAAGTGGGTTTATTTATTTGATAAAAAATCCCAGTGGGTAATTTATCGGTTTCTTGGGATTTTTCTATGGCCAGTTTTTTGTTAGTAGGATCATAGTTTTTAGCTAATTCATAAATATGTTTTCTATACCAATCAGGGGTCATATCTTTGTTATAGGTAATACAGGGTTGAAGAACATCCAAAAAAGCATAACCTTGATGATCTAAACCTTTAATGATTAAGTCGGTTAAATTGGGAATATTTCCACTAAAACCGCGGGCAACAAAAGTGGCGTGATTTAAGACAGCGGTGCCGATTTGATTAAAGGGTTCTTCAATTGAACCAAACGGGGTGCTGGGGGTAATTGTTCCCTTTTTGCTGATAGGAGACATTTGGCCAGTAGTTAGACTGTATAAATAATTATCGTGAGTAATAACCAAAATATCGTGATTGCCTCGGGCAAGGGAGATAAAGTGAGATAAGCCTTCGCCAAAGCAACCGCCATCACCAATAATGGCAATAACCGGAAGATTATGATTGGCTAATTTAATGCCGGCGGCAACAGGTAAAGTTCTGCCATGAAGTCCGTGGAAACCATATGAATAAACAAAGTCAGCCATATTGCCGGAACAGCCAACATCATAGACTAAACTAATTTCATGAGGCTTGATATTTTTTTTAAGTAAAGCTTGTTTTAAGGCGGCGAAAATGCCAAAATTACCACAACCCGGACACCAAGTTGGAGTTATTTTAGTTTGATAGTTCATGATAGTTTTTTAATAATTTCTGATGGGAAAAAAGGCCGGCCATCATATTTTAAAAATTGATTTTTAATTTTTAGATTGGTTGCTTGGCTTATTATTTTGTTTAATTGACCAGTAGAATTGCATTCAAGGGTAATTAGTTTTTTGGAGTTTTTAATAAGTTTGAGAAATGATTGTTTGGGAAATGGCCAGACAATGGGAAAGTGGATAAAATTGGTTGATTTTAAAGTTTTTAAAGCTTGTAAAATAACCCCTTTGTTTGAACCCCAAGAAATAATGGTGGTATCGGCTTTATTTGAACCGTAAAGAATCGGGGTTACAAAATCGGGATCATTTAAAAGATATTTGGTTTTTTTGGCTCGTTTCTCTACTTGATTAATTCTTTGATTTGATTTTTCGGTAGCATAACCAAATTCATCATGCTCATAAGAGTTACATAAATGAACTCCATTGGGTTGACCCGGAATAGTTCTGGGAGAAATGCCGGATTCAGTATCTTTATATCTTTTAAAAGGTTTATCTTTAGTTTTGTTTGGATTGGCAAAACCATATCGTTTATTTTGATGAAGATCTTTAAATTTGTTAACGGTAAAGTAAGACTCGGATAAATATTTATCGGTTAAAATTATAATCGGAATTTGATATTTTTCGGCCATGTTTTGAGCCAGTTTACTTAAATTAAAAGCTTCGGTTGGGTCACCTGGGGTCATAACTACTCGCAGAAATTCATCCTGAGAAGCTTGAATCATGTAAAGAAGATCGCCTTGACCCGACCAAGTGGGCATGCCAGAAGCCGGCCCGGGTCGCATGGAATTAACAATAACTATCGGAGTTTCAGTAACACCAGCTAAGCCTAAACCTTCTGTCATTAAAGAAAAGCCTCCACCAGAAGTGGCAACCATGCTTCTAACTCCGGCAAAACTAGCTCCAATGGCCATATTAATAGTTCCAATTTCATCTTCGGCATGTCTAACCGCAATATCTGCTTTTTTAGCTTTAGCGGCAAGAGAATGTAAAATTGAAGTAGCCGGAGTCATTGGATAGGCAACATAGAGTTTCATGCCTCCACTAATAGCGCCCAGGGAAATAGCTTCATTGCCGGTAAGATAAAGTTTGTCATTGGCGGTTTTATCGGCTTCAAACTTTGGCAAAGCTTTTGATTTTAAATTTTTCTTGGCATAGTTATAACCATAAGTGGCTATTTTTTTATTTAAGTCTTTAGCGGTCATATATTAAATATTCCTTAATGTGTTTTGTAATAAGCCAACTATTATACCAAAAATATCTTAAAAGTCAATTAGTTGGTATGCTTTTTTTCTCTC
>JAYEMX010000091.1:0-1728 GCA_034718535.1 Patescibacteria group bacterium
CAACAGAGTAAATTTAAGGTTCGGAACCTTAAATGACTCGAGGGCGGTGACAAGAGACTTGGTGTAACGTCCAAGGCCTGTATGTGACGGTCCCCAAAAGCGAGCATCAATGACTATTTTTTTCATTAGGCGCCCCCAAGTTCAAGATAAATATTATCTAATTTTTTTGAAATGGTTTTCCAATTATATTTTGAATCAACGATTTTTTTGGCTTTAGTTGATAAAGTTTTGGCTAATTTTTTATTACTTAAAATTTTAATGGTTTTTTCAGCTAAACTTTTTGCTTTTTCGGCAGTTAAAACCGAACCCCGAGCTTTAATTCCTTCAATGCCAAGTTTAGTGGTAACTACCGGGGTTTGACTAGCCATGGCTTCTAATACTTTGTATTTAGTTCCCCTTCCGTTTCTGATTGGAGCTAGTAAGACTGAGGAGGTTTTAAAGGCAGTTCTTATGTCTTTTAAATTTCCGGTAACTAAAATACTTTTATCCTCTTCCAGTTTTAAAATATCATTAGTGGGGTTTTTACCAACTATCCAAAGTTTGGCTTGAGGTAATTTCTTTTTAATTAATGGCCAGATTTTTCCGACTAAAAATTTGGCGGCATCTTTATTTGGTAGCCATTTAAAATTACCCACAAATAAAATGGTTGGGTGTTTAGGTTTAACGGTTTTCAGTTGATTAAAGTAATTAACATCAACCCCATTGGCAACTACATTAACTTTTCTGTCTTTAACCGAACGTTGCATAATAGTTTTGTCTGAAGCAGACATAGCAATTAAACTGGTGGCTTTGTTCCAGTAATATTTTTCCCAAAACTTAATTTTAAAAACATCAAAGTAAAGAAGCGGTTTTAAGAAAAACAGCTTAAAATCTTTGACATAGCGTTGATAAACAGCATATTCAATAGTTTGCTCAACTAACAAAGTCGGGATTTTAACAGAGCTGGGTAAATTGGGCATAACATAAAAAGTTTCGGCGTGAATTAAGTCATAATCAGAGTTTTGAAGTTCTTTTAAAATAGCTTTTTTAACGTCTTTTGAAAAATAAATAGAGACCAAAAACGGATATGGAGTTAAGCCGGATAAAATAATATTTCTCGGATCCCAAGCTTTTCTTCTTTTAAAAACTTTAACGTCATAGCAAAACTTTTTTAATTCTTTGATGTGCTTTTTTTCATTTTTTGACCTGATAAAACTAAACAAAGTAATTTGGTGTTTTTTACTAAGATTTTTAAGCAAATTATAGCTTCTGATTTGACCACCGGAATGAAGAGGATAAGGCAAGTATGGGGTTAACATTAAAATCTTCATGTTTAGTTAGCTAGGTGCTGGCAAGGTTGAAGATCAATAATAATGTATTGATCAGTTGACTCTAAAACCTGACACTCTTTTGATAGCCACTCTACTACTTCATCATGATTAACTGAAACATAATGAGTGGAGCCGAATTTTATTTTATTTTCGATTTCGACACCAACTGGCCAACCTGGTCTATTAGTCTGATAAAGAAAAGCTGGATCACCACTGTAGGGGGCAATAACTACAGCATCTTTTGGCAATAATCTATCTACTGCTTGACCTGCAGCGATTATTTCCGGGTGATTGATGTTAAAAAACCCCCTTACTTCATACCAACCAAAAGCAAAAGACATTAATAATAGTGAAACTGCAATAAGACTATTAAAAACCTTGCTTAATGCTTTATTGTTGTTGGTAATAATTTTCCAAA
>JAYEMX010000092.1:0-1714 GCA_034718535.1 Patescibacteria group bacterium
GCCAAAAATCATTCGCTGAACATTAAATGCTTCTGTTCCTTGACCTTGCTTAGCTACAAATATTCCCTTCATCCCAAACAATTCTTTACCTAAACTCATTGTCAATGGACCGATCGTGCTTGTTTTGCCTCCGGAAGTTTTTAAAACTAATACTCCCTTTGTCTCCATAAAAGCTTTTAAACTAGCTTCAATTTGAGGTTTACGAATAGAATAAACTCCACCCTTTTCCCAAACAGAATTAATCTTAGCTTCTTGCTGTCGAATCAAATTCTCTATCATTGCATCTAAATACTTATCACCTGTTTTAGGGATATATTCTGTTATTTCCACCCCTTTATCTTTAGCTAATAATGCTTTTTCTTGTCTTAAAATCTCATTTTCTTTTAACAACACTTCAAGCGATTTTTCTTTCCTATTTGCTTCATTCACTCCATCTAACTCTGTTTTTAAACTTTCCAACTCTGTTTTCAAAGTTTCTACATCTTTACTGTCAGTAGTTAATTTCTGGTCTGTTATCTCATATTTCTCAAGATTATCAATACTAATATCCTCTGTTAGTTTTTCTCCTACTTTATCTCTTACTTCTTGACCCAATCCATCTTCTATCTTTCCAATCTTATCTTCCTCAGCCAACCTTTTAACTTCGTCATCTTGGATAACTATCTTAATCTCTTCATCAGATACTATTTTTTTCTTGTTACCCGAAAACAATCCCGCTATTTTTTTAATCAGATTAGCAGAACCGGCTTCACTAAATTCTTGGTTTAATCTTTGCAAATCTACTTTTAATCTTGCTAACTCCAAATTATCTTGTCCTCCCTTACCTCTCTTTGCATTCAAATCATTAAACTCTTTAGTTTTAACTTCAATCTCCGCCAATATTTTTTTCTGAGCCTTACTATATTCTAAATTTTTCAAGTTTTCATAAGCCAAAGTCAAATCTTCAACTGCTTTTTTATAATCTACATCTTTATTTACTTTAAATTCTTCAAGAGCTTTCTCATAAGCTTCAAACTGCTCGGATTTTTTTAATTTTTTACCAACCTCTAAACCGGTTATAACTAATTCTGTTTGAATTTTTTGCCTTATCAGGATTATGTCCAAATAAGCACTTTGCACCACATCTATATTCAAGTCACTTTTTAAAAGCCCACTATCAAACATTCCATTCCAAGTTTCTTTTACTGCTATAAAATCTCCTTGTAATTGTTTACTTAATCCCTCCATATCTTGAGAATCCAAATACATCTTCATCTGCATATTGGCCTCGGCCGTTTTTATAATCAAAGTTTCAATTGCTTTTGTATCACCCTTCTTTATGGCTGTATCCAAATCTTTCCATACCAAGCCTTCCGCTCCATCCCCTAAACCGGGTAATACCCCGCCTAGTCCTATTGTAAAAGCGGCAATAGAATCAGCACACCTGGAAGGATCACCGGAACTACAGTCAACTATTATTTGAGCCGTATTAATCACTTGATCACCCATTTCCAAATTTCTCATTTGTTGAAAATTTACTTCTTTCATCGGCATAGAAAATCTGGCAAATGAAAGTAATGCCATGGCTCCATTAACCAAACAATCGGAACTCATTCCTTGTTGAGAACAAGCCTGATATGCTTGATACCCAAAAACACTTGTACCTAAAGCATTAACTGTTTTGTCAATAATTTTCATACCCTGGCTTTGAACCATATTTCCCATGGCTTTTTCA
>JAYEMX010000093.1:0-1711 GCA_034718535.1 Patescibacteria group bacterium
CCCGAAGACACCTGAGGTAAAGTTTTACCAATAATAGTCCTATTAAAATCTTTATTAAGTAAAGGAGGAATATTTGCTCCAATAGTAATGGCAAACCAACTTACCGGCCATAAAATGTGGTCTTTAACTACATAAAATGATCTAATTGTTTTTTCCCAAAATGGCATTTTTGGTACAGTCAACCACCTATGAATGATGTAAGAATCATCACTTACTCCCCAAGCCCAGCGTTTAATTTGTTCGTACTGATTTTTCATTGTTCCCCAAAATGTTTTTGACTCTGCAGCATCAGCATAAAGTGGCAAGAAAATTGGCTCCACCTCTACTCGACCTGAAGTAGCATAAAAAGCTTTAAAAAACATTCGATAATCTTCAGGAATTACATCTACATCCCAATATCCGATTTTATCCACTAAATTTAAACTTAAACTGTAGGTCGAAAAATTTATCAACCTATCTTTTCTCATCAAAATCCCAGTTTGAGCTACACTCGAAACTCGATTAAAAGCTCTGCTAATTGCCGGCAATTTCCAAATATTATTATAAAATTGAACCGCTGACTGCCAAATTCTTTCATATCTTCTGGGATCATCCAAAAACTTAAAACTTAAATAAGAATAATATTGACGATGTAAAACTGCATCGGCATCATTTGAAGTAATAGTACAATAATTAATATCTTTCCCTTGTTTATCTATCAATAACTTTTTTGCAATCTTTGAAGCCCAAGCCGTATTTGAAGATTTACCTTTTACTTCTCCGGGCAAGTCTGGATGAAAAGTAGATATTAAATTTCCAAAAACACCCCCAAACTCTTTTAATAATTTTTTAGATTTAACTTCTGCTTTTTTACCTTCTCTTTTTTCAAATCCAAGCACAATTGTTAAGTTTTTTCTTGGAAAAGTTTGTTTTGACAATCCTCTTAAAGTTCTTCTTAGTGTATGTAAAGGCTCCATATAAGTGGGGATAATTACAATATGGTAGACCTTTTCCCAATCCAAAAACGACTTTGCTTCCCCAAGCCAATCAAATTGTTGAGCTGCTTTTAACCTAAAATTAGCCACCACTGATAAAACTGCCCCCAAAACCGATCGATACAACCAATAAATATCAAAAGCAATAATATAGTAAGCCACCGCAGTTGGAATTAAAAAAGCCCCCCATATGGGAAAGATTATTAAAGACCAGGAAATAAATCCCGGCATAATCTCCAGAAACCTAATCACTTTTTTTTCATTTTTAATTATCCACTTTTTCATATTTTAAACAATCTAGTTTAAGGTCCGTAAGGTTGTAATTTAAGGTCCGTTCTTGAAGGCACTCCTTTAAGGCCGCCTGCCCGCCCTTTGGCTGGGGACCTTTGAGGACTCGAGTCTGTACTCGGACCCGAAAATGTTATATTTTAAACAGCCTTTCGGCATTTTTTGTAGTTTTTTCAGCAATTTGATTAATTGAAGTGTTTTTTAATTTAGCTACAAATTCAGCCACGATTTTAACATTACTTGGGGTATTTCTCAAACCACGACATTTTAAGCTTCTCAATGGCTCCGGCGTCAACCAAGGCGAATCAGTTTCTAAAAGCAGTTTATTTAACGGAGTTTCTTTTACTAATATTTGAACCTCTGTGCTATAAGTTACATTTCCATCTACTCCAACATAAAAACCCATTTCCAGCACTTTTTTTATATGTTTTTTTGAGCCGGAAATACAA
>JAYEMX010000094.1:0-1701 GCA_034718535.1 Patescibacteria group bacterium
CCAAGAATAAAAGGTATTGGCAAGGTAGTGGTGTATCAAGAAGATAATACGGTGAGAGCAACTCAAAATAAAAGCCAACCAGTCGTGATAAAGCTTAAGGAAGAAGAGTCTTTGGCGAAGTTTAAAGAAAATATGGAGTCATTTATTAATAATTCTCCGTTTTTAATTTTAGCGAAAGAAGGAAAAGATTTTAATTATATTCAAATCATTGTTAATCATGAGTTTTTTGATGGTTTGCCATCACATTATTATATGAATGGAGTTCTTAAACGATTAGATTTAGAGGAGAAAAGACTAAATGAGATGAATGTTGGTGATGCAAATAAATTACTGGCGGAAGCTGATGCCAATGAAAATTTTAGAGATTCAGATGAGTATCAAGTAGACTCGTCAATATTAAGCAATGATTTAACAGAAGATTTAGTGGGAATGCATCAAAAAGTGGTTAATAATGAAATTAAGATTAGTTTTGAGAGTTTTGTGCAGTTATTTGTAGCTACAAGTAATGGAGTTGACGGTCAAAAAGTAATTGGAGGAGTGTTGAATTTTAAGAGGGGTGTTCATAGGCAATTGGAACATAATGGTTTAGGTAATGCAACTAAGCTGTTTGATAAATTGTTGGAAGGTGATATAGATTATTTGAAGGAAAATGGTTTTTGGATTGAGGATCAGAATAGAGTGGGTATTTTTAGACCTGAAGCAGAGAATATTTCTCCGATTATTGGTAAAATTGCTGGGATATTTAAAAGTAAAAAAATTCGAGAATGGGTTAATAATTTGAGTAAGAAAACTGGTTTAGCTCAAGCAATATCTGGACAGATATTGATATCTGTTTTACCTAATGGTGAAATTAGTTTAAGTAGAAGTGATGTTGTTAGTTTAGCTGGTACTGGTGGTCCAGCTTTAACAGATTTTCAAGATGGTGCTTATACTATTAATATTTTAAAAGATGGTGATAGCGTAGAGTCAATTGTGGTGAGGAGAAAGTTTAAAAGAGAAATATTTCCAGAGCTAGAGGTTTTAACTGAGGAGGATTTGAGTTTTAATGGGGAAGTAAAAACCATTATTGTGACCTTAGATGATGGAAGAAATGTTTTTATCAAAATAAACAGGCAAATTAAATGGATGAAAAAAGATGTTGCTAAATTGGTAGGAAGTGCCTTAAAAGCAACAGGTTTAAAAGGGGAAATAAATGGTAATTTTGTAGTTAATTATGTAAATGAAGACACTTCTCATATAAATAAATCTGAGGATATTAGTTTTAAGTTTTATATTTTCAGGAATGAGATTGATAGGTCTATGGTGAAAAAGACAGATAATGGTGATTTTGTGGTTGATATGAGTGGGAAAAATGAGGGTGAGAAAGATGAAACTGTCTTAATGCATTCAGGGCCAACGCCAAAGGTGTTGTGGGAGAGTGCGAAGGCGACGGGGAGATTGGTAAAGCGGGGTTGGGGGAAGGTGGAGAAAGTATCGAGTATCAGATTTAGCAGACAGTCGATAAAAGATTGGTGGTTTACAAGGAAAATGAGTAGTGCTGAAAAAGTGCAGTATGATATATCTAAACAGACTGGTATTTTTTACCGAGGTTTAATTGACCTTTTGGCAGATCCGTCCTTATCAATTGAGATTAAGAAAAGTCAATTTGCCAAATTGGTGAATCAGTTACCAAATCATTTAAGGAGACTGTATTCAGATATT
>JAYEMX010000095.1:0-7590 GCA_034718535.1 Patescibacteria group bacterium
GCCGGCAGGCGTTGGCAGGCGGGGGAAAGTGATATTATTTGATTCACTTTGACTTATTTCTGTAGATTTTTCCTTGAGGTAGTGAATTCTTGCAAAATCAGTGAATCTATTAAGAGAAGCCAGTTTACGCTTAATAGAGGACTGGGGCAGATTTTGTGATTTTAAGTACTTTTGGTACTTTTTTAGGGCCTTTTTGGTAAGAATTGAGCTTAAATTCATTGTCTATTAGTTAGCAATTTGGCTTGGTGAGTGCCAGGTTTTATAAATTGATTGTTTGGGTTGATAGGGTAGGGAGAATTGATAGTTAACCAGGGTTCGGAACCAGCTTTTCTTTCAATGCCATTCCGGAGAGTAAACAAGTTCCACTCCGGAAAGTCATTTCTTTCAATGCCATTCCGGAGAGTAAACAAGTTCCACTCCGGAAAGTGATTAGGAGCAAGACTTTGAAGGTATTTTAGTTGGTTTTTTTTGTTTGTTTTCATGTGTGAAATGATATTGATAGGTTTTTAATAGATTATCGTGTTTGAAAATGCTTGTCTGTTGTATTGATGTTTTTATTAGCCCATAGTAGGTAATGATTGATGTCAGAAGCATAGTTTTTGATGGTAGAGTTTGATAAACCTTCGGATTTTAGGAAATTTTTAAAAGTAGTTAAAATTTTGGTGGTGGAGGTATTTTTTCGTGTATTGCTTAAACTTAGATGTTTGAGGGGATTGGAATCTAAGAGTTTGGTTAAATATAAAAAAGAGGTAAAACGCTTTAAAGCGGAAAAGCGTCGTTTTAAGGTGGCGGATGGAGATGTTTTTGACAAGTTGTTGAGATAGTTTTGACAAGTTGTTGAGGTGATATGAGGTGGTTTGATAGAAGGCTCTTGTAAGGTGGTTTTTAAATAAGTTAAGAAATGTTTGGTGTCTGAGAGATAGTTTTTGATGGTGGAGGGAGAGAGGGGGCGAGGTTTTCCATTAAGGACGGACCTTTCGCCTGCCGGCGAGCCCTTCTTGGCTTGCAGCCAGGAATTCCTTTTAAGGTCCGTCCTTGAACCTTGATGGTTCGGAACCAACGAGGTTTTAAGGTCCGTCCTTGAACCTTTGAGGTAATATTTATATTGGTTGAGCAGTTGTTGCATAAAGGACAGTGGTTTTCAGCAACCGGGCAGACGTTGCTGAAAAATTGTTAAGGTTCTGAGCTTAGTAGTTTTAAGGTTACGAACTCGAACTTCTTAAAGTTCGTAACCTAAAATCCGAACCTGTGCAACCTAGATGGCAAACATCCAGATGGTTGCTGCGGTAAAGATGGTGAGAAGGGTGGTGATTTCAGCGATGACTTTAAATGCGGTTGATTTTCTAAACGTGGTTAGCGTGCGGGAAATTGATAACCAATTCGGAGAGTTTATAAGATTGACTTCAGAGTATGAAATAGAAGGGGTTAGATTTATAGCAAGTGACATAAATTGCTCCTTTTTTGTTAACCTCTGTAATTATATTTAATTACATGAGATTATATTTATTAACTAAATCTATATTAATAAGAAAAATAGCCAAGTGGCAATGGGGGTAATTTTTTCTCTGTTTTATAGAGAGAAATGGGGCAAAATGGTTGATTTGGACTTGGTAAATAGTTTCACAATGTTTTCATGGATGATGAGAGAATATATCAAACTATATCTTTAGTATATAAATAAAATCAATAATGATTTTATTTAGGGTTTATGAATTATTGTTTTAGATTTTAGATTAGTTATTGACAGGAAGATTAATGCAGTGTTTAATGGTAATATAGTGTTGTTGAATACTATGTGATGCCATTCCGGAGAGTCATCAAGTGCCACTCCGGAAAGTCACTTAAGGTTTAGAACCAACGAGGTGTGTAGACTATGAGAATATTAAAAACCAAATTGCTTTTTGCTTTAGCATCAGAAAAAGATTTCTTGAGGAAAACCGAGGGTTATGAGTATAAAACTTATGATTTTTTATACTTTAGATTGTCAGAGTTTGAGCCGGGATCAGTTAGGGATGCGGCGATTAGATTAACTAGATCAGGTAGTCTTGATAAGATTATTCGAGGCAATCAATCGTCTTTTAGGTTAACAGGCTTGGGTAGAGAAAAATTATTGGATCAATTACCAATTTACAGAGGTCAGAGAAGGGTTTGGGATAGAATTTGGAGGATTGTAATTGTTAAAAAATTAGGTAATGAGAGTAGGCAAGTAGGTAGAAGTTTGGGGCGATTGGGGTATAAAAGAGTGGCTCGGGGAGTGTATGTAACTCCTTTTTCGGTTAGTTCTGAGACAAAAAAGCTGTTTTTAGCTAATAAATGGCAAGAAAAAGGTCAAATTATTGAGTCTAGGAAGATGGTTTTAGGAGATGATTTAAAGATGGCTAGACAACTGTGGGAACTAGATCAAACCAGTGCAGGCTATTTAGAATTTATCAACCAAGCCGATCGTTTGCTAAAGTTTTCAAGACGAAATATTATACTATTACAACAATCCAAGGGAGGGTTTAAAGGGGTGTTTGATAAATACTTTTATCTATTACTTAATGATCCGGGGTTACCTAAGAAGTTATTGCCACCGGACTGGCAGGCGGATAAGGCCGAAGAGTTGTTTTCAAGGTTGGTAGTGATGGCAAAAACCGCAGGAATTTAGGGAATCGTACTTGAGGTGGTTTGATGTATTTAGATAGATCAATAAACTTGGTTGTGGGAGCCGATGTCAAATAAAATAATATGTTTTTTATTGATTTTTTGATATATAGCTTGAGTCTTTTAGTAAACTGACGCAAGAGTTTGGCGTTAGGTCGAATACGTTTAGCAAAGTGTTTGTCGAATTTCTTTCCGGATTGAATTTTCATCAGATTAGACTTTATTCAGATGCTCCATTAGTTCATCGACGCTGTTGGCTGTAAAAAGTTTTTCTTTACCAGAGTCGATGTCATCAAGCATTTTGTTGTAGCGTTTAATGGCTTTAGGGGAAAGCTTAACTGGCTTTTGCTTAAAAGAAAAAGAGAGGGAGCGGTCAGCCAGTTGAGTTAAAAAGAGTCTAATTGATTCTTGAATTGAAGAAAATCCAAGTTCCTCAACGGCCTCTGCCGCTTGATCTCTTAAAGATTTGGTAACCGGAACTTGGATGATGGTTTTAGCGATGGTACTCATATATTATAATTATAATGGTTTTATAATGGTTGTCAAGAATATTGGAATTCTTGGCGAACTTTTTCGTCTAAAAAGACTTTCATGAGGGACTGATAGGGAACGTCAATAATTGGCTTTCTTGAGGCGGATGATTAGCCAAAGAAGGATAGGGATAAAGAAAATTGGTAGCCAGTGGCAAGTGGCGAGAGCAAGATAGATTAAAATAAGAGTGGGTAAAATTAAAGTGATATACAATGATAACTTACGATATGGTTTGATTGGTCCAGATGATTTGGAAGGAATTGTTCTTTCTGTTTTTTGGAGGATGTGGAGGAGGAGGAGGAAAATAATTAACCAAGGTAGGAAAGTTAAAATTAAAGGGGAATCCGGGGTTAAAGGAAAAGCGGTTAGGGTTTTTGGGAGAGCAGGCAGTTTTAGCTGAGGAATGATAGGTAAACTTGGAATAGTCAGGTCTTTAAAAGGTGATGGTAGGGGTACAGTGATAGCCGGAGTTTTGGCGGCTTGAGGAGTGATTATAAGGGTAAAGGAAGGTAGAGAGGTGGAATTTAAAGCTTGGTCCGAGCCGATAATTGAAACAGTGTAAGTATCTGAGGCAAGTTGAAAGTCGGGGGTAAGGGAAAAACTTGAATCTAAGTTGGCAATAGTGGTTAGAGTATAATTGGCAACTGAACCGGTAAGGGAAAAAGTTAAAGTGGCATAGCTTTCGGATGAACCGGAAATGGTTGGAGTAAGATCTGTGGTGGTAAGGGAATAATTGGCCGGGATAGTAGTCGGGTCTTGGGATGAAAGACTAGTTTGATGCTCGGCAATATTGGTAATTAAGATAATTGGAGGAGTGGTATCAATAGTAAAGCTAAAAGTGGCCGAGTCGGTGTCTTGGCCTTGATTATTAACAGCTTTGATTTTCCAGGTGTGAAGACCGTCGGCAAGAGCGGAAGTGGCGGTGGCGGAGATAGTGAGAGCAATAGTAGGCGAAATGTCTTGATCAAAATTACCGTCAATCCAGAGCTCATATTTATGAATTCCACTGGAGTCACTTGATGGTTCAAAGATAAAAGTGGGGGAATTTGAGTTGATTATGGTGTTGTTGGTGGGAGAAATTAGGATGGGGGTGGTGGGATTTTCTGAGGTGATAGAGGCTGGTACGGTAGCGGTGACTGAGGCGGAGCCGGAGGCTACATCAGTGGCGTGGATGGGAGAGGAAGTGAAGAGGAAGAGGGAGAGAAGGAGGGCTCCCATTAAGGTCCAGCCCTCACTCGTTAACACTCGGGTAAATAGCGCTTTTGGCGCTTTCCAGAAAGGGTTGGATCTTTTAGTGGGCAGCATATAGAGTTAGTATAGCTGATTAAATAGATTAGCGGTAGATTTGGTGGGATCCAACTGAGTGAAACCAGATAGTTTTTTCATCCTTAAGTTGGAAAACAATTCTATGCTTATGATCAATAGAAAAAGACCAATATTTTTGAAGCTTACCTGTTAGTTTGTGGGTTTTTAATCGGGCATCAAAAGGATTTTTTCTAAAAACTAGTTCTTTTGCTTCAGCTTTAGTCTTAATTTTGACTGATAGTCGTTTATATTCTCTAGCAAATTTACCAGAATAGATAATTTTCATTATCTTAAGTTTTTCAATGATTTAAGCACTTTTCCTTTGCCAAGTTGAAGTTCTTTTTGGCTTTGTTTAAGTTCAAAAAGTACTTTTTCTTCCATCCAATTTCGAAGCAAACTTCTAAAAAACTCGCTTTTACTAGAGTAGTTACCGACACTAACAGCATTATTAACAACTGTAGCCATTGGTTGAGGTAAAGAAATATTTATAACTGCACGCATATTATTTGTATTACAATATGTTACATTGTATAGGTAAGGAAAAGGATTGTCAAGAAAAAGTTAGGAAATATTTGTTTCGGGAGGGGGGATTGGTTTTGATTTTTTCTTTTTGAGAATAATTAAAACTATGATTATCAAAATGGCGGCCAGTGTGATTGAGATTTCTTTGTAAGGTACAACCCAAAAGTAAATTAAACCGGTGATGGGAAGGGCGGAGGTGCCGGCGTTAGCTTGGAGTTTGGCTTGAAATCTGCCAAAGTAATATTTTTTAGGCATTTGAAACTTGTGGGTGCGAGAGGCAAAAGGGAAGATGTTAACTTCTTCCAATTTTTTTTCTAAGATGGGTTGGTTAAAAAGATTGGTGATGGTGAAAGTGCCGGTGGGTTTAAGATGAATGTCTCCCAAGTTTTCAATTTCAAGATTAATATCTATGGGTCCGTATTCAAACCATTTCTTTTTTACAGAAAGATCCTTTAAATAAGCGGCTTCGGTAATATCACCTTGGACTTTTAAGTAAATTAAAGTTCCGACTCGGGAGGCAATGGCTGATCCGGTTGAGTCAATTTTATTTGGATTGACTGGTTCATAAGTAACCATGGCATAATGTCCGCCGGGAAGAGCATTCTGGGGAATGTTTATTTGAAGAGTAATAATAGAGGATTGGTTGGGTTGGATAGAAATAGTGGGTGGAGTGGTAGTTAACCAAGAGGCTAAAGACCAACGATTTGAAACATTTGTTAAAACGGGAATAGGCGTGCCTTTTGAATCATTAACTGTAAAGTCGGTGGCTGTAATTTTATATGTTTGGGCTGTATCCGATGAGTTGGTTATTTTTAGGTTTTTTTGAAGATTGGTTCCGGGAAGGCTTTCCAGTTCAAGGCGGGGAGGAGAAGCGGTGGTGGTGATTTCTTGGGCTTGGACTGGAGAGACTGTTAATGATATGAGTAAGACCAGAAAGGTGATTATTTTCAGGAAACTGACGTTTCTTGAGTCCTTTAAGGTCCGGCCTTGAAGGATTACTTCAAGAACGGACCTTTTGGGAGACTTTTTGTTAGGGAACGTCCTTGATGTGGCGGGCAGAAGTTTTTTCATATATTTTAGAAAGTGGCGGTGGCGGTATATATTATTTGGTTTTCATAGTCGCCGGCTTCTTGGGTGGCGCCGATAGAAAGACGATAACAAGCATAAATGTTTTGAGTATCGGCCACATCGGTTGAGGAAAAAATTTCTATTGGTGAATCTGAACCGGCAATATTGGCAAAAGGTCTGGCGCTAAAATTAAGAGCACCATCATCATATTCAAAGGCAATGATTGGAGCGGTGGCTCCGGTGCCAACTGAGTTATCTAATGAATAACCAAAGCCATTATCCGAAGCAGTATTCCATTCGGTATCCGAAGAGATGGTGCAGTCCTCTCCATCACAATCAGTGTCTGCAATAGCCGGAGAAGTGGCTCCATCTTTTCCAAGCTCATCGTCTTCTGAAGAAGTTACGGCATAACCACCATCAGCATTGGTAGAAACAGTCAGTTTTTGGGCAAGGTCTTTAAAAGTATTTAAAACTAAAGTTCCAAAAGGGACGGTTAAAGCGGTTGAAGTGACATCAGTGGGAACACCGCAAGCAGTGGTGCCGATTCCGACACCGGCAATAGAAAAAGAAATGGTTGGATCAACAGTAGCGGTAACCCGAACAGCTTCGATTAAGGCGATTTTACCGGTGGTGGTGTCAATTTCAACATCATTAGCATCATAGTTTTTAACAATAAAAGAAAGAGTATCGGCTGTGGCTTCGGTGTGGGAATCGGCTTCGCCGGGAGCGACTAGGGTGTTGGTGCCGTTAGTATTACCAATGGTAAAAGTAATGGCAGTACCAATACCTCCATTACCGGAATAGTGAGCTTCAAAACAGTGATAGTTTGAAGGAGAGGTACAACCAGTACTACCGGAATCAGTAGCTACGCCGGTAACAAAGTCATAGTTACCGGTATCCGAGGCAACGACGTCAATACTACCAGCTCCAAAGTCAAAACCGTCATCGTCAAGGTTACCATCATTATCACCGGTAGAATCGGCTGGAATCAAAATTCTAAAGTAACCGTCGGCCACTGCCGAAGCAGTGGTAAAAGTAATCACATGACGAGGTTTTTGTTCAAGATAAATAGGGTCGCCGTCATCTGCATCACCGGCTACAATGACTGGAGTAACGGTAAATTCATCGGCATCAAGAATACCGACCACAGTATAGGAATTGGTATTGATTAAAATAGAGTCACCGGCGTGAAGGTTAGAGGTTGAAGTTGAATTTAAAGGAGTTGCCGGAGCGGATTGAATTTGAACTCTGGAACCGCCAACATCTGTACCATCGGCTTCGACTCTGGCGCCCCAAGAAAGGCGAGAGGATTGAAGGGTATTGGCTACGGAGGTTAAGTTGGCTGAGTCGAGAGCGGGTGGGGAGTAAAAAAAGAAAAGTAAAATTGATAAAGATAAAATCGAGGCAATAACAAACTTAGTTGAAAAGTGTTTCATCCATTTATAGTACTATGATTTTTTTAGGTCTGTCAAGAGAGGAAAATTATTACTGATTCGTAATTGGTAAGTTTTTTGACTTAAA
>JAYEMX010000096.1:0-1645 GCA_034718535.1 Patescibacteria group bacterium
TAGCCACTTCCTTGGCATAAGCAATGTTGTCTCTTCCTTTATCTATTGGGCCATTTAAGATTAACTGCCAATTATTTAGACCTTCGTTTAAAAGTTTAATAAAAGTTTTAACTAAGAAATCTTGTCTCTTGCAGTGCTTATTGCCAGTGGGGCTAAAGAATCTACCAACATTTAAGATTATTTTCTTTTTATTTGTGGGGTTAAAATCTTTTGGATCAACTGCCCCTAAATGAACATGATCGACTTTTATCTTCCAAATTTTTTCAATATGGTTTTTAGTGAAAAAAGAATTAGCGGTTTTGACTTGCCAGGTTTTGAGTTTAAGTTTTTGGATTAAAGGTAGGGGGGAATTAAAAGGGATCATAAAGTGAACGGCGTTATATTTTGCTTTAGATAAAAACAGAGAACCGTCACTCATGTAGTAAAAAATATCGTATTGTTTGGTAAATAATTTTCTTTTCTTACTGCTGGTGTTTGAGCCAAAGGGACCAAGTATGATATTTAAATTGGCTAGGTTTAAATTAAATGATTTTGAGAATTTCTTTTTTATAGATAAAAGTTTTTGTTTTGAGAATTTAAATTGAGATTGTAGGATTAAATCTACTTGATGATGTGGCAGTAAACACTCAGCGACTGTTAATAAATATCTTTCTCCCCCACCAATATTTTCTGCCATGAAAGGACTATAAAGACCGATCTTCATTTTAAGGTTTGATCTAATTTTTGATACTGTTTTTTTATAGTCGGTTTTTGCTGCATTTCCCAAATTTGTTGGTAAACGAAAAATCTGTTTATAGATTGGATTAAACTTTCTGTAAACCCTATATAGCCATCTAAAAAACCTTTTTTCTTGAAATATCTAAAGAAGAATTCTTTGACCATGGCTTTGAGTAAATGCCACCATTTAACTGGAGGGTGATTGGATTTAATAAATTCATTGGCCTCAACCTTGGTCCAATCAATGCTTTTCCTTAAACCTTCAACAAGGGATTTATGAGTAAAGTGAATGAGGTGGTTCTCTAGTTTTCCCAGTGAGCCTTTATAATGAGGGGTTTCATGGACAGCCCCAGAAAATTTATCAAAATCTTTTACTTTAAATAGCCTGGTTTGCCAGTCTGGCCAGTAGCCACCATGCTTGATTAGTTTGCCAAAAAAGTAGTTGAGGCGTTTAAATTTATAGGCTGAGTGTTGAGGATTCTTTAAAATTGTTTTTATCTCTTTTCTTAAGGAACTGCTTAATCGTTCATCTGAATCTAGAAATAAAACCCAGGGTGTTTTAGCTTGTTTAATGGCAAAAGTTCTTTGCTTGGGAAAAATGTCGAGCTTTCTTTTAAGAATAGTTACTTTAAAGTTTTTGGCAATATCTATAGTATCGTCGGTTGATTGATCGTCTATTATTAGAATGTCTCCTAAAGATTTGATTGAGTTTAGGCAACCCTTAATTAAGTCTTGATTGTTGGAAGTTAAAACAATAATTGTTAGGTTCATATGGTAAAAGGTATTGAGGTATTATATCAAATAAGTGTTTGGTAAAATAAAGAAATGTTAAAAACAAAACAAATTGGTAAAAGAGCAGTCAAGTCAGTAATGGCTCTAATTTCAAGAACCTTTTTCTTAAACGCTATTAACTTTATTGGAACTTTGG
>JAYEMX010000097.1:0-1632 GCA_034718535.1 Patescibacteria group bacterium
ATTTTTGAAGAGGGAAGTACGGCTTTAGAATTTAGATCTCAATTTATGGATTATATTCCGGTTGAAAGATTTGGTTTAAAAATTGTTAAACCCTGGTTTGATCATCCACCGCTGGGCACTGCTTTAATTGCCTTGCCGGCAAGACTTTTGGGATATAGAGGATTTACTCAAATACCAAATTTAGTAGTTAGATTGCCGGCTTTAATAGCCAGTATTTTTACTTTATTGTTTACTTATTTATTGGCTGAAAAGTTATTTAATAAAAAAACAGCCTTTTTTAGTTTATTATTTTTAGCCACTATTCCCTATTTTGTTTTAGCTCATAGGCAGTCATTTATTGAAAATTTACTGACTCCAGTAATTTTAGGTGGAATTTTGGCGGCAATAAATTATATTAAATCAAAAAAAAATAAGTGGTTATATTTATTAATGGGAATATCTTTTTTAACCGGTTGGTTTAAGATCACGGGATTTATAATACCGTTTTTAATGGCCGGATTTATTATGTTTATGAATAAAAAAAGAATGGAGGGATGGAAGTTGTCTTTAGTGGGAATATTGTCAATATTAAGTTATCTAGCTTATGGTTTTATAGCCGATAAACAGGTTTTTTTATTTACTTTAATGAATCAAGGAAGCAGAGGAGCTTTTGTCAGCTCTTTGTTTGATGGAATTACTAAGCCTGAATTTTATGGAGCATTTAGAGATGGTTGGTATTTGCTGGGATTTATAACAAGCTTTAGTTTATTGTTAAATAAAAAAAGTAGGACTTTTAGTTGGTTTTTTTCCGGCTGGTTAATTGTTTTATGGCTAACTGCGGGTAGAATGGCAAATTCACCTTGGTACCGCTATCCCTTAATCCCTTTTATGAGTATGGGAATTGGATTTTATATTAATAAACTTTGGAAAAAGTCCTCTTTATTTTTAAGTATTCCTTTTTTAATGATTGGATTAACCGGAATTGATTTAATGGGAATGGAAATTCCGGCTATTTTAGTCAGGCTGGCTAGTGTGGTCTTTTTAGTTCCTTTAGTTTTAAATTTGATGTTTAAAAATTTATGGTTAAAGAAATTAAGTGGCTTGTGGGTAAAATTATTAATAATTGGTTTAATATTGATTAATATTACAGCCAGCATTGGTTTTTATAGCCATATATGTACTCAAAAAAGATGTTTGGCTCCCAATAAAATTATAATTTATGATAAGTAAGAAAGCTTTAGTTTGGTTGGGGTTAATAATAGTATTAATATTTTCATTTAGATTGCATAATCAGAGAGCTTTATCATTTCATTTTGTGGATGAAGAAGATCATATAGCAACAGCTGATTTTATAAATCAAGGGATGGAGCTTTATAAAGACTTATCAGTTAATCATCAGCCTTTGGTTTATTTAGGCTCTTCTGTTTTACAAAAAACAACCAAACCCAGTAGTCTTTATCATTTAATAAAAACTCATAGATTGGCCATGTTTGTTTATGGGGCTATTTGGAGTATTTTGTTAGTTTGGAAATTTGGTTCTATAGGATTAATATTTAGCTTGTTTTTTGAAGGTTTAAAATTTTATGGCTTTGGCAATTTATGGTTGATGGAATCAATGGCGGTTTATCCAAGTGTGTATTTGTTTGGTAGTTT
>JAYEMX010000098.1:0-24692 GCA_034718535.1 Patescibacteria group bacterium
GATCAGTGTCCATGTCATACTCATCACGCCTCGGCATGGCTAACCGCCATGTCGAGAGAGTTGTCGGAACTTGAAGTTTAAGATATACTTCAAGTTAATTCGATCGTTTTACTTACGTAAAAAGTACGAGCTATTTCGTAATAGCTCACCAAACGCGACACCCGAGGTATTAAAACTAAGCATAGCTTGATACATCGGGTTTAGTTTGTAGTTCAATATTCCATCACATATTGAGTAAACAACTCTAAACACTCTTTTTTAGGCGTAATTTTTTGCAACAAGTCAACGACTACCTTACCACACTTAGCACATTTGACAATCCTGCGCAGTGGAAAATCTTCATTATTGCGAGTCTTTTTAACCTCCTTCAAAGATACGCCTTGAGGGTGTGGGTGGGGCAACCAACTAATTCATTAGCAATATAAGGATTGTTTTCCAATAAATCTAAGTAGGGTAGCCACTGGCCTTGTTCAACTTGCAAGTGAGTGTGTAGGTTTTTAAGATTTGTAAAAATTGATTGGCCTTTTATTTGAAAAACTTTGAGATGTTTATTAAAAGGGGGTCTGCTCCAGTCAACAAAACCAGGCACTGGCTTGACCAGCTTTTGAGCTGTTTCAGCACTAGGAGGCTGCAAAAAGTACTTAAACAAGTTAAAAATTGTTTCATCTGAAGGTTGAGTTTTATTGCAGATTACATCTGAACTTGGTAAAAGTGCCATAAAAGAGTAGTGAGTTTGAGTTTGATTAGATGGTTTTAAAGGTTGTTGAGTGTTAGTTAAATTTTTAAGTAAATCTAAGTTTTGTTCATGCTCAGATGTGTTAATTGTTAAAAAACAAGTGGAATTAGCAGTATAAAAAGGTACAGGTTGACCCTTTTGAAAAGACCTATCTTCAGCGGGGCGATATAAATGTTCAATTTGTTCAATGGCAACAGGGCGATCCTCTTTATAAAGAGGTTTATCGAAAGAGTTACCTTGATAATTAATAACTACATAATCACGGCTTAAAATTTTAATTTCTCTGGGCAAATCTTTGTTTGAAACAATTTGTAATAAAATAGCGGCAGCTGCAGTTATTCGAGCTTTTTGTAAACTAACTTGACCGTCATTGGCTTCAAATTCCTCATTAATCTGCCATTGGTTGGGAAGTTCTTTATATGTAATAATACTTTCGTAAACATCTTCATATTTTTCTGAAATTTGAGCTTGTTTTAGTCTTAATTTAAGATCTGATAATGGAGCTTGAACTAGAAGACTAGATTTTTCAGGTAAGATCTTTAGTCGATTTTGACTCATTCTAATTGACCCACTGGCAATAATTAATTGATCAGGTTCTAAAGATTGAAATGTCTTAAGCCCAGGACCCTCTAAGACCTCAACCTGAGTATTAATATATTCAAGCATAGGGGTCTTGGACTTGATTGAATTGTTCTGTCATAAAGGATAAGCATTATACCAATATTAAAAGTTATTCCAACTACTAAAAAGCTTTGAGAATTTATAATACTAGTCCACCTAATGGCTTAGGACAGTGCCCTTTTAAGTCACAAGTACGGGTTTGACTCTCCGGTAGGGTCACAAAATCAAGTTGGTATAAAATCCCTTCTTCCTGCTATGATAAACAGATGACAACCATTAACCTTTCAAAAGATCAAAAAGAGGTTTTAAGTCAAATTTATAACTGGACTAAAAAACCCACCAGTCCATATATTACCCTTGGTGGCTATGCCGGAGTTGGCAAAACCACCTTAATGGCCGAGTATCGAAGGTTGTTAAACAAAAAAAAGAAAAAATTCAAAGTGGCTTTTGTTAGTTATACCGGTAGAGCCACCAGAGTACTTAACAGCAAGCTTAAAACAGGCCAGGCAATTTTTAAACAAGACAAAGTCAGCACCATCCACTCACTCATCTACTCTCCGGTTTTAAACAGCAAACAAGCGATTGTTGGCTGGAAATTAAAAGAAAGTCTCGAGTTTGACTTAATAGTCATCGATGAAGCCTCAATGGTTGACCAACATCTTTGGAAAGATATCTTAAGTTTTAATCTACCGATCGTGGCCGTTGGAGATCATGGTCAACTACCTCCGATAAAAGGTAATTTTAACTTAATGGAAAACCCGATGGTAAGGCTTGAAAAAATTCATCGTCAAGCCCAAGATAACCCTATTATCAAATTATCTTTACTGGCCCGAGAAAACGGTCACATTCCCATCAGACAATTTGGAGATAAAGTCATAAAAATTGACAAAAACAGTTTTGATTCAAAAGAGCAAATAGAAAATCAACTTCAAAATTATTCCCCCGATACTATTATTCTTTGCGGTTACAACAAAACCAGGACAAAACTAAACCAATTTATCAGGCGTGGTTTGGGATTTGAATCCCAAGATCCGATAGCCGGAGATAGAGTTATTTGCTTAAAAAACAATCATAAAAAAAACATCTTCAACGGTATGCTCGGCACTATCCAATTCATTAAAAGTAAAAACCAAAATTGGTATCAAACCGAAATACTAATGGATGATGAAGCTGATTTATTCCAAGGCCTTATCTATAAAGATCAATTTGGAAATAAATCAAGCTTAAATTTTACCCATAATCGATCCAAACATCTTCGGGGTGATTTGTTTGATTTTGGCTATAGTTTAACCGTTCACAAAGCTCAAGGTAGTCAAGCAAAAAAAGTAATTCTATTTGAAGAAAGATTTCCCAAAATGGATGATTTAATTTGGAAAAGATGGCTATATACTGCCGTTACCAGAGCCGAACAAGAACTATTTATAGTTAGTTAAATTAAGCTGATATGATTATGGTTGTGTTAAACTAACTTTATGTTTAATAAAAAAACCGTATCGGCAATTGTCCCCGTATATAATGAAGAGCAAACTCTTGCTAATGTAATTTGGATTTTGCTTTTAAGCCCAGTTATCAACGAAGTAATTGCAGTTAATGACGGCTCTAATGACGATAGTGTTAAAATTTTAAAAGGCTTTGGTAACAAAATTAAATTAATTAATTTTAGAAAAAATAAAGGCAAGGGAGCGGCCATTGTTGCAGGCATTAAAAAATCAAAAGGCAAGATTGTGGCTTTTTTTGATGCAGATTTGATTGGATTTTCTAAGAAACATGTTAAGCAACTAATAACGCCGTTAATTAAAAATAAGGTTGATGCAACTATTAGCCAAAGACTAAAAGGCTTTATTCCCACCTTAACTGTTTTGCTTTCAGGTGAAAGAGCTTATTTTAAAAAAGACCTAATTAAACATCTTAACCAAATGGAAAAAACCCGATTTGGATTAGAAGTTTTTTTAAATAATAAATACAAAAACAAGAATGTTAAGATTATTCCCATGAAAGGATTAAGCGGTGTTATAAAAAGCCAAAAACATGGCAAAGAGGGTATTAAAGAATTAATTCAAGAATTTAAAGAGATTGTTCAAGAGTTAAAAAAACAAGGCAAGTTTTCAATTAAAGATAAAAAGCTTATTGAAAAAATCAAAATTGCCACCAGTTTTGAAGAAATTGAACAAAAAGTTAATAAGCTAATTAATAAAGATCTTAAAAAGTTTTTCAAAGAATACGTCTTAAAATATCTTAAAAAATTATAGATATTTATTTAATAAAACCCTGAAAATTAATTTTTTGTTATAATCAACCGCATGGCTTCAATCAAATACTTTTTCATGTTCTCAACCTACGCCTGGTTAAGGTTTGACCCGATTTTATGGCTAACCTTTAAAAAAAATTGGGACTCTAGGTTTGCTTTTATGTGCAATATGTATGGCGAAAAAGAAGCTGAAAAATTTTTAAACACCAGGATTCAGCTTGTTAAAAAAAGAAATAAAAAACCCATACCTGTTATTCTTTCTAGTCAAATTGATAAACAGACCAACCTATTTTTGCAAACCGATTTAACCACCCAAGCCGGAAGAAAAAAAAGACAATCAATTATTAATTTATTAATCTTTTGGGCCTTAGATAAAGATATTAATTCTCAAAATATCGATAGCCATAAAATTCGCTCAACCATTATTAATTCTCTTTTGGGAACCATTTTCCAAAATTCTCTGATTGATGAGGTTAATTTAACTTTAATTGGTCTTAAAAAAATTGTTTTTTCCAGGGCAACCTATCTTGGGGCTAAAGGGGAACCATCACCGATTGTTCATAATCAAATCATTAAAGGAGTCGGTAAAATTCTAATCGCTCACTTTAACGAAATAAATAAATATAAAGAGCAAAGATTAAACCAATTAACTAAAATCAAACTAATCAAGGAAATCCAAAAAGATAAAGAGGGAGGGGGTTCTCTTGCTTTTTCCGGAACAACCCAAAAAAATGATCAATATCGTAATAAATTTCCTTTACCCAACAAAACCACCCACATGCTTATAAGCATCCTAAAACATTATCAATTTTCGTCTTGGCCAGATTCAAGGGAAGCTGCTAAAAATTTAATTGAATCTATAGAAAAACAACTGGGTTTTAAGTTAAAATCCGACTTAAATTCATAAAATATATTATTTTGCCTCTTGATAAATTTATTAAGATAAGCTTTAATACAAGCAGATTAGCCCTTTAAGGGTAATTTATATTTATGAGCCAACTTCATATATCAATATCAGCCCAACCGATTTTTCATTTAGGGAAATTTGCCTTTACCAGCTCAATGTTTGTTAGTCTTTTAACCACTGTTTTTTTATCTACAATTGCCTACTTATTTTACAAATCCAGAAATAAAAAATCAGGCTTTAATCTTTTTATTCGAACCTGCATTGAATCTCTTTATGAATTTGTTCAAACCATTGCTCCACAAAATGCCGCTAAATTTTTTCCTTTATTTGCCACTATCTTTCTTTTTGTTATGTCTGCCAGTTGGGCGGGACTTCTTCCGGGCATGGAAACAATTGGTTTAAGAACCGCTCATGGTTTTATTCCTTTTTTCCGTGGTGGTACGGCCGATCTAAATATTACTTTAGGCACAGCCATTTTTGCTGTTTCCATGGTTCAGGTTTTTGGCTATAAAGCTTTTGGTTTAAAATATTTTAAAAAATTTATTAATTTTTCCAATCCAATCAACTTTTTTGTCGGTTTTTTAGAACTAATCAGTGAATTTGCCAAAATCATGTCTTTTTCTTTTCGTCTTTTCGGTAATATTTTTGCCGGTGAAGTTTTATTGGCAGTCATTTCCTTTTTACTACCGGTTTTAGTTCCACTGCCTTTTATAGGTCTGGAAATTTTTGTTGGCTTTATCCAGGCTTTGGTTTTTGCCACTTTAACTTTAGTTTTTGCTAATATAGCCACTACGTCTAACCATCATTAAATAATTATTAATATTAAATAAAGGAGGAAAATATGGCAGCAGAAGTAACTCAAGCTTCAAGCGATCTTGTTATTGGCGCTACTATTGCTTTTGGAAGTTTAGCTCCGGCAATTGCTATCGGCTTAATTGTTTCAAAAGCCTTAGAAGCGATTGGTCGTAATCCGGAAGCCGCTTCCAAAGTCCAAACCGTCATGATTCTTGGCGTAGCTTTTGCCGAAGCTATCGCTATCTATTCATTGGTAGTGGCTTTAATTCTTAAATTTGTCTAAAATTATTATTCCGGGTTAGGCAATCTAAACTTAACCCGGAGAAAAACAAAAAAATATGGAAATACATTGGTATCAACTGCTCTTTCAAATAATAAATTTTGGTATTTTAATTTTTGTTCTTAACAAATTTTTATATAAACCGATTATTACTATTATTTCTCAAAGAAATAAAAAAATTCAAGATAGTATCAAAGTCGCCGAAAGAAATCTTAAAGAAAAAGCTCAATTGGACGAATTTAAGAAAAAAATTCGCTTTAAAGCGGAAAAAGAAGCTACTGAAGTTTTAAACCAAGCTAAAAAACAAGCCGACCAACGATCAAAAATAATTATTCAAGATGCTAAAAAAGAAGCTCAAGTGTTGGTTGATAAAGAGTTTGACAATCTAAAAGAAAAGCTTAAAGATGAAGAAATTAAAATGAAAAATCGAATTGGAAGTCTAGTTATTGATACCACTTCTAAAGTTCTTTCTAAAGCCCTATCCGCAAAAGACCAAAAACGCATCATTGATCAAGAACTAAAAATGTTAAAAAAAGTAAAAACTTCTAGATGAAACAACCAAGCAACACAATTCAAAAAATCGTCGCCAGCTTTGTTAAAGATATAGATCAGTTAGCTAAATTAGCAAAAACCCCCTTAGATCAAAGTTGGGCGGCTAAAAGATTACAGCAGGCCCAGATTACCTCGTCTTTATCTTTAAATCAATCACAAAAACAAGCTATTTCTAGCTACATTAAATCACATTTTGATCCTGGCTTAAAAATTAACTACTCAATAGATAAAAGCATTATTGCCGGCTTAATTATTAGGGTTGGAAATAAAGTCATTGATGCTTCTATAAAAAATCGCCTAGAGAAACTTAGAGAATCAATGTTTTATGTCTAAAAAATCCCCCAAGATTACACCAGCCGATATTAAAGTCATTTCTAAACAAATTTATCAATCTATCAGTGATTTTGAATCTCATATTAAAGCCAAAACTTTAGGAAAAATTACTTCTTTGGGTGATGGTGTAGCCACTATCTCCGGTATTGAAGATGTTGCTTTGGGTGAGATTATTAACCTACCTCAAAAAACTCAGGCTTTGGCTTTTAATTTGGAAAAAGATTCGGTTGGAGTGGTTATTTTAGGCGACTATCGTCATTTAAAAGAAGGTGACCAGGCGATAACCACTGCAGATCAAATTTTGGCTATCCCGGTTAATGACTCGATTATTGGCAGAATTGTTAACCCTCTGGGCCTACCTTTAGATGACAAAAGACCGATTAGATCCAAAAAATTTCAACCTTTGGAAAAAATCGCTCCCGGAGTTATCACTCGTGAGCCTGTTAGTGTGCCGGTTCAAACCGGTATTAAGTCTATTGACTCTATGATTCCTATTGGTCGCGGTCAAAGAGAATTGATTATTGGTGACAGGGGTACCGGGAAGTCATCTATTCCCTTAACCACTATTATTAACCAAAAAAATAAAGATTTGATTTGCATTTATGTAGTTATTGGTCAAAAAGCTTCTTTTGTTGCCCAACTTTCCGAAACTCTAACTAAATTTAAAGCCATGGACCATACTATTATAGTAGCCGCTACCAGCTCTGATCCGGCCTCGCTTCAATATTTAGCTCCTTATGCCGGTAGCGCTATTGCCGAATACTTTATGGGAAAAGGCAAAGATGTTCTAGTGGTTTATGACGATTTAACCAAACATGCCTGGGCTTATAGAGAAATGTCCCTTCTTTTGCGTCGTCCTTCGGGAAGAGAAGCTTACCCGGGTGATGTTTTTTATCTACACTCACGATTACTTGAAAGATCTTGCCGTTTAAATAAAGAGTATGGCGGTGGCTCAATCACTGCCATGCCGATTATTGAAACTCAATCTGGTGACGTTTCCGCTTATATTCCCACCAACATTATTTCAATTACCGATGGTCAAATTTATCTCGAGTCAGATCTTTTCCATGCCGGTATTAAACCGGCTGTTAATGTTGGCTTATCAGTTTCACGGGTTGGAGGAGCCGCTCAAAGCAAAGCCATGAAACAGGTAACCGGTAAACTTCGTTTAGATTTGGCCCAATATCGAGAAATGGCTGCTTTTGCCCAATTTTCCTCTGATTTGGATTTTAAAACCAGATCTCAACTTGATCAAGGCGCTCGTATTACTGAAGTCCTCAAACAAGGTTGGGAAGAACCCATGGGTTTAGCTCAACAAGTTCTGGTTATTTGGGCGGTCACCAATGGTTACTTAAATGCGGTTCTATTGGAAAATGTTAAAACCTGGGAAAAGCTCTTTTTAGAATTTATCAACGCCAAATACTCTCAAATAGAAACTAGCATTAATAAAGAAAAAGAACTAACCGACAAAACTTTAGCTCAAATGAAAAAAGCTACAGAATTGTTTAACCAACTAAATCCTGACTTAATCAACGATCAATTATTGGCTAATCAAAATCAAACGGCAGATGACAATGTTCTTGAAAAAGAAAATCAAAGTAAAAAGGCTTCAAAATGAGCTCAATTAAAATAATTAAAAGGCGCATTAAAAGCGCTACCAATATTTCTAAAATTACCAAAGCCATGGAAATGGTAGCCGCCTCAAAAATGCGTTATGCTCAAGATATTGCTTTGTCAACCAGACCATACACCGAAAAAATGAGGCAAATATTAACCGGCATTGTTGAAATTGTAAAACACGATCTTACTCATTTTTTACTTGAATCTCCCAAAACTTTAAAATCCGAGAAAAATCTACCAAAAAAGTATTTAATTGTAGTTTTATCCTCGGACAAAGGACTTTGTGGTGGTTTAAATAGTAATCTTTTTCGGGGCTTGGAAAACTGGCAAATTAAATTTTTAGAACAACGATCAAATCCCGATAATCTTAAACTGGAATTTATTACTGTTGGTAAAAAGGCCAAAGAGTATGCTTTAAAAACCAAAAGACTACTATTAGCTGAGTTCTCAAGTTTTGGAGACAGACCCCACTATCAAGATATTGTCCCCTTATATAACATTGTTTTTGACAATTTTAAAGCTGGCAAATACCAAAAAGTTTTTGTTGTTTTTATGGATTTTATTTCAACTATTTCTCAAAAACTTGCAGTTAAACAATTGCTTCCAATTGAAAAAGTTACCATTGATACTGCTTTTCAGGAAATTATGATCAAAGAAAAAGAAAAAATAAAACTTGAGTTTCATAAAGACTATCTTTTTGAACCTCCTGCCAAAAACATTTTTGATAAGCTTTTACCGGAATTTCTAGGTCTATATTTTTATCATATTGTTTTGGAATCAATTGCCAGCGAACACTCCGCCAGAATGGTAGCTATGAAAAGTGCCCATGATAACGCCAGAGACATTGTTAGTGATTTATCTTTGGAGTATAACCAACTTCGCCAAACAAAAATTACCAATGAGTTATTGGAAATTACCAGTGCCAGAATGGTAATCTGAAATATATGAAAAAATCTAGTTTAATTAAATCCAACAAAATCGGCCATATCACTAAAATAATTTCGGTTGTAGTCGACGTTTTATTTGAAGATCATCTTCCTGAAATTTATAATGCTCTGGAAGTTACCAAATCAAACAATGAAAAATTAATTCTGGAAGTTCAGCAAATTCTCGGTAGTCACGAAGTTAGAACCGTAGCCATGGGTTCAACTGAAAATCTTCAGAGAAACCTGAAAGTTTTTGATACCGGTAAACCGATTGCTGTTCCTGCCGGTCCAAAAGCCCTGGGCAGAGTTTTTAATGTTTTAGGTAAACCGATTGACAACAAACCTGAAATTCATCAAAAAACCCTTTATCCCATTCATGTTGCTCCTCCAAAAATTAAAGACATTGACCCTCAAGCCAAAATGCTGGAAACAGGCATTAAAGTTATTGACTTAATCTGTCCTTTTGCTAAAGGAGGTAAAGTGGCTGCTTTTGGCGGAGCCGGAGTTGGTAAAACCGTTATTATTCAAGAATTAATCAGAAATATTGCCGAAGAACATTCGGGTCACTCGGTTTTTGCCGGAGTCGGTGAAAGAACTCGTGAAGGTAATGATTTACTTCTGGAAATGAAAGACTCTGGTGTTTTGAAAAACACTGTCATGGTTTTTGGTCAAATGAACGAACCACCCGGAGCCCGTTTAAGAGTGGCTTTATCGGCTTTAACTTTTGCCGAATATTTTAGAGATCAAAAAGGAGAAGATGTTCTTTTATTTATTGATAACATTTTCAGGTTTTCTCAAGCCGGTTCAGAAGTTTCGGCTTTACTTGGCCGAGTTCCTTCTGCTGTTGGGTATCAACCTACTTTAGCCTCGGAAATGGCCGCCTTACAAGAAAGAATTACTTCAACCAAAAAAGGTTCAATTACCTCGTTTCAAGCCGTCTATGTTCCGGCCGACGACTATACTGACCCGGCTCCGGTAACCACTTTTGCTCACCTAGACTCTAGCCTTTCTTTAGAGCGTTCTTTATCAGAACAAGGTCTTTATCCGGCTGTTGACCCGCTAACTTCATCATCAAAAATTCTTGCACCCGGAATAGTTAGCGACCAACATTATCAAACTACCAGAGCTGTGCAAAAAGTTCTCCAGCGTTACAAAGACCTTCAAGATATCATTGCCATTCTAGGTATTGATGAACTCTCCGATGAAGATAAGTTAATTGTTTCTAGAGCCAGAAAAATTCAAAGATTTTTAACCCAGCCGTTTTTTGTAGCCGAACAATTTACTGGCAGGGCAGGTCGCTATGTTCCTATTGAAGAAACTATTAAAGGTTTTAAGCAAATAGTTGAAGGTAAACTGGATCAAATTCCCGAACAAGCTTTTTTCATGGTCGGTACCATAGACGAAGTTATTGAAACTGCTAAAAATGAGTAAAAAACTTAATTTGGAGATTATTTCTCAAGAAGCCAAACTTTTAGATGAAGCCGTTGACATGGTTTTAGCCCCTACCGTTATGGGTCAAATAGGGATTTTACCCGGCCATATTTCACTTTTTACCATTCTTAAAGCCGGTGAGCTAATTTTAGTTACCGGCCCTTATTACGATATTTTTGCCGTTACCGGCGGATTTTTAAATGTTAATCAAGATAAAATAACCGTACTGGCTGATAGTGCCATTAAAGCTCGAGATATTGATATTAAAAAAGTCGAACAAGCTAAATTAAAAGCTCAAGAAGCCATGAAACAAAAATTGTCTGAAAGAGATTTTAAAGTAGCCGAATCAGACTTAAGAAAAGCCATTCTTAATCTTAAAGTTGCTAAAAGACGACGTCACTCCAAACACCACTCTTCAAACCTACAAAGACAGTCTTTGTAGTTAAAATAAAACAAAAATTTATCTTTAGTGTATAATTAAAATAATAAGCTTTAGAAGGGTGGTGAACTTAAATGGCTAACAAAAAAATTGGTTTTGTATCTCATTTTTACGACAAAATTAATGTAGCTATTATTGAGCTATCCGCAGCCCTTAAAAAAGGCGACTTAGTTAAATTTAAAAAAGAGGATGAAGAGTTTGAACAAACTGTTGTTTCTATGCAATTAGATCACAAAGAAATTGAAAAAGCCAAAAAAGGCGATTCTTTAGGCTTAAAAGTCGACAAACCCGTTAAAGTAAAAACAGAACTATACTTAGTCAGTTAATCCACCTGCGAAGACTGTCTTCGCAGGCTTTATAATATTTTCTATGGACTTTGAACTTGCTCCCGACATTCAAAAAAAACTAATTAAAATTCAAAAAAAACTAAAACTTCCCAACATCAAGATTAATCAAATTATTGCCTTTAGAAGTCATGGCTCAAAAGCTCGCGCCAGAGCTCGAATTTGGGCTTTCCCTAAAATTTGGCAAATTGCTTTAAAGCAAAAACCTCATTATTGTATTGAAGTTATTTCCTCGAAATTTGATCATTTAAAAAAAGACGATAAGACAAGGGTATTAATTCACGAACTTATGCATATACCTTCAAATTTTTCCGGAGCTTTACTTCCACATAAGGGTAGGGGAAGAGTAGTTATTAACAGTCGCTCAGTCGAAAAAATATTTAAAATCTTTAAAAAATCATGATCACTATTTTCCACGGAGATAATTTTGTTTTAAGTAGGCAGGTTTTCAATCAAAAAATCAAGGCCTTTCAGGGAGAAAAAATCAGATTAACCGGCAAAAAACTTGAAGAAAATACTTTAGTCCAAAATTTAGAATCAAAATCCCTTTTTAAAAATCCCCGACTGATTATTATTGAAAATCTTCTTACTTTGCCTCGATCAAAAAACAAAGACAGTTTAATCAATATTATTTTAAAAAACCAATCGGCGGAAATAATTTTATGGGAGAAAAAATCAATCACTCCAACTGTAAAAAAGAAATTTACCAAAGCCATTATCAAGGAATTTAAATTACCGGCCGGCATTTTTAAGGTTTTAGATTCCCTAAAGCCGGGCTCCGGTCAAATTACACTCAAACTCTTTCACGACTGCTTAAAAAAAGATGCGCCTGAATTGGTTTTTTATATGTTTCACAGAAGAGTTAGTCAATTAATCCAAGCTACAGAACCGGAAACTCTTAAAGGTGCTCCATGGCAAATTAGCCGGTTAAAAGCTCAAACTAAAAGATTTAAACTAAAAAACTTACTCAAACTCCACCAAGGCTTAATCAATATTGATTTTTCTATTAAAACCGGTCAAGCCGCCTTGCCGTTAAAAAGCCAGCTTGACCTCTTGCTTATTAATATTTAGAATAAAATTCTAATACCATAAGGAGTAAAATGAAAACTATATTTAAAGATAATATTTTTCGAGGCTATGATATTCGGGCTCAAATTCCCAATGAATTAAATTTCAAAGGCGCTTATATTTTAGGCAAAGCCTATGGTACATTTTTATCTCAAAGAAGAATTAATCAAGCGGTTGTGGTCCGAGATAATCGTATAACCGGCCCAAAAATCCGAGACGCTTTTGTTAAAGGAATGCTAGATACCGGCATTAATGTTATTGATCATGGATTAGGTACGGCTCCAATGATGTATTTTTCTCAGTATTACAATCAATCAAAAGGCGGTGCTTCTATTTCCGCCTCTCATAATCCCTCTAATTATAATGGATTTAAGCTAGCCAATGGTTTTTCGCACACTTTGGTAACCGAAGAAATTCAAGAGCTTAAAGTTTTAGCTAAAAAAGGTAAATTCTACCATCCGGTTAAAAAAGGTAAATTAGTCAAAAAGCCTATTTTCCAAGCCTACTTAAAAGACCTTCAAAAAAGAATTCCCGAAAAATTTAATTTTAAAATTGTTTTTGATGGGGGTAATTGTACACCTGCTAAATTTATGCCGGCTATCTTTAAAGCCTTTGGTTGTAAAGTTATTTCTCAAAATATTAAACTTGACGGCAATTTTCCTTTAGGCACTCCCGATCCAACAGAAACAGATTATTTAAATCGCTTATCTAAAACCGTAGTCAAACATCAAGCTGACATGGGTTTTTGTTATGATCCCGATGGGGACCGTATCGGCGTTGTTGACCAAGACGGCACTAAGATTTGGAATGATGTATTGGTCGCTTTATTTGCCAAAGACATTATTCATTATTTGCCCGGCAGTCCGATCATTTACAACACTCTCTGCTCAAAAATTGTTACCGATGTAATTAAAAAAGCCAAGGGTAAGCCCATTATGTGGGTTACCGGTCACTCATTTATTAAAGCTAAAGTTAAAGAAACTAATTCACCTTTTGGCGGAGAATTATCCGGCCACTTTTTCTTTATGGATAATTTTTATGGCCACGATGATGGGGCTTTTGCTACCCTAAGGCTTTTATCTTATTTAAAAAGAACAAACCAAACCCTAAAGCAAGCAATTTCTAAACTACCAAAATATATTTCCAGTCCGGAAATAAAACTTGGTTTGCCTGATAAAATTAAGTTTAACTTTATTAGCAAAGTTATTGGAAATGATCTTAAAAAACTTTATCCAAAAGCCGATTATATTGAAATTGATGGTGTTAGGATGGACACCAAAGATACAATGGCTATCGTCAGAGCCAGTCAAAATGGACCCTACATTACTATTAAATACGAAGGCAAAACTCAAAAACAATATGATACTTTAAAAAACCAACTAAGAAAAATTCTCAAATCGCATCAAGAAATTGACTGGAGTTATGGTGTCAACACTGACGCTTTTGACAAATGATTGACTTGAAAAAAGCTAAAAAAGTTGCCGAAGAAGCTGCCACTACAGCTGGAAAATTTTTATTGGCTCATCAACGCGATGTAGTTATTAAAAAATACAAAGATACTGTAGATACCCAAACCGATGCTGACCTTAAAGCAGAAAAAATCTGCATAAAAATTATTCAAAAATCTTTTCCCAATCATAATATTCATTCAGAAGAAGCCGGCTTAATCGACAAAAAATCAAACTATACTTGGGTTATCGACCCCTTAGACGGTACTAAAGAGTACACAAGAAAGATCCCTCTTTGGGGAACAATTTTATCTCTCGAAACAAAAAATCAGATCCTGGTTTCTGTTTGTTATTTTCCTCCAACAAACGAAATCTATTCAGCCTCAATTAATCAAAAAACCCAATACAACAACAAGCCAGTTAAATTATCAAAAGAAAACAATCTTAACCACTCATTTATTTACACCCACCCCCCTACCTTTAAAACTAAAAAACAAACAACCGACTTTATTTGGAAAAAACTAAAACAAATCACTTCTTCAATCTATCGCTTACGGACTCATGCTAATGATTCTTGGGTTTTATCTTGGTTATCAAGAGGAGGATTAGAAGGTTACTGGCTTCCAGATGGAAGCCTAACTAAATGGTACGATATCTCACCCGGCTTATTAATCGCCCAACAAGCAGGGGCTAAAATTACCAATCGTTATGGTAAACCAATCAAGCTTAATAACTTTAAAGACGGTATTATTGTTACTAACGGACATATCCACAATCAACTACTAAATATTATTAACAATTAACTTAACTTGGAAAGAACCTTCAAGGACTCTCCTTGAAGGTATATAAATATGAAAAATATCTTAAACAACATTAAAGCTCAACAAAAATTAGATCCGGAAAATTTATATAATTCTATCATTCAATTAAATAAACAGTGTCACCATGCTTTTAAAGATGCCGACAAAATAAAAGTAGTAAAAAAACCAATTAAAAACCTTATTATGTCAGGCATGGGTGGATCTGGCTTAGCTGCTCGAGTAATCGAATCTCTTTATAAAGAAAACTTAAAAGTTCCTCTAATTCGTATTAACGACTATTATCTGCCAAAATGGGCGGATAAAACCAGCCTAGTTGTTATTTCAAGCTATTCCGGCACCACAGAAGAAACTGTTCAAGTTCTAAAAAGGGCAATTGTAAAAAACTGTCAGATTTTAGTAATCTGCGCAGGAGGAATTCTTGAAAAACTAGCCCTAAAACATAAACTGCCCATGTATAAAATCAATCCAAAATATAATTTATCGCAACAACCTAGAATGGCTATTGGCTACTCGATTATTGGTCAAATTATTATGATTGCTAAGGTTGGATTAATTAATATTACTAAAAAGGAACTAACCGAGCTTAAAAGTATAATGCTTAAAATCATTAAAACCAACCAACGAGAAATTAATCTATCAAACAACCCGGCTAAAAAATTAGCCAATGCCATTCACTCCAAACAATTAATTATGGTAGCTAGTCAACATCTAACCGGAGCTCTTCATGTTGTTAAAAATCAAATGAATGAAAATGCCAAACAGCTTTCACATCGTCATGATATCCCTGAGTTAAATCACCACTTAATGGAAGGATTAAAGTTCCCTGATTCTAATAAAAAAGACGTTGTTTTTTGGATTATTAATTCAATGCTTTATTCAAAGAGAATTCAAACCAGAATGGTTTTAACTATGGATGTGGTTAATAAAAACAAGATTAATGCATTCGAATTTTTACCAATGGCTAAAACCAAATTAGCTCAAGTTTTTGAAGTAATTCAGTTTGGCGCTTTTGTTAATTATTACCTGACTATTTTAAATAAAATTAACCCCGCTCCAATTCCTTGGGTAGATTATTTTAAGAAAAAGCTCGGCCAACCCCTCGGCGACTTCAAATAACTTATCTACCTGCGAAGACAGTCTTCGCAGGCTTAATAAATTTAGCTATCAATCAATTTATTTTGCAGTCCTTTTAAATCATCATCAACTTTTTCAACAAATTTTTTGTAAGTTAAAAGCTTGTTAATTGAGTTAAAATGGTCCAAGATTTTTTTAGGCTTAACCCAGGCTTGGGAAAACCTACCCAAGTAATTTCCATAACTTGAATATTTATATCCTTCCAAGACAGTCTTCGCAGGTATAATGGGCAACGGATTTCGATGAATATATTTAGACATATAAACTAAATGTTTCTGTTCAATAATTCTGACCGCTTTATATCTACTTTCAAAAACTGGCCCAGTACGATCATTGACGCGATTAAAATACTTTGAATATTTTGTACCAATTGATCTCATTAAGTTAGTAATATCAAATTGATTGATTTGATAAATTAATAAATGAAAATGGTTGGGCATCAAACAATAGGCCAATAAATCAACAGAATCTGCATAGTTTTTAAGTATTTTCGTTGGAGCTACCTGCGAAGACAGTCTTTGCAGGTCTTCGGGAACAAGGTATATTTTTAAATAATTCAAAAACGTTTTATAATCAATTTCTGAATTAAAGATATTTTGTTTAGCCACACCTCTGTTATATATATGATAATAAGACTTTTCTTTGTAATACTTCAAAGCATTCTTGGGAGGCATATCATCAGTATACACCTGCGAAGACAGTCTTTGCAGGTTGTGGTCAAAACAGTTTGAATTTGGTATTCTTAATATATGACTAAACCACTGCCCTATGTTGTTAATTTTAAAGAAGTTGATCGTGAAGATATTAGTTTAGTCGGAGGCAAAGGCGCTAATCTCGGCGAAATGATTAAAAACAATTTTCCGGTTCCTCCTGGATTTGCAGTTACCTCTCAAGCCTATTATAAAGTTCTTGATGAAAACAATTTAAGGCCTCAGATAAAAGAGATCATGTCCAAAGTTAATGTCCACGATCCAAGAAGTCTTAATTCCATCTCCAAAAAAATTAAACGTTTAATTGTTCAAGCTAACGTCCCCAGAGAAATCTCTCTTGATATTACTAAAGCCTATTTAAAATTATCAAAAGGTTCTAATAAAACCTTGGTGGCAGTTCGCTCTTCTGCCACAGCCGAAGATTTACCTGACGCTTCTTTTGCCGGTCAACAAGAAACTTATCTCAATATTCGAGGTGAAGCTAATCTAATTCAAAAAGTTAGAGCTTGTTGGGCATCACTTTTTGAACCTCGGGCTATTTTTTATCGTACTGAAAAGAAGTTTGATCATTTCAAAGTAGGAATTGCCGTTCCCATCCAGAAAATGATTCAGTCCAAAGTTTCCGGTATTATGTTTACCATTAACCCCGTTACTAACGACAAAAACCAAATTGTTATTGAATCTGTCTGGGGTTTAGGTGAAATGATCGTCCAGGGTGCCTATACTCCCGATCATTACCTAGTTCAAAAAAACACTTGGAAAATTCTCCAAAAACAAATCAACCAACAAAACAAACAGCTAATTTTAGTTAAAAACAAAAACAAAGAAATCAAAGTTAAAATAAACAGAAAAAATAAGCAAAAACTTAGTGATAAACAAATAATTGAATTAGCTAAAATCGGTCATAAAATTCAGCAACATTATTTTTTCCCTCAAGACATTGAATGGGCGCTTGAAAAAAATAAATTATATATTGTTCAATCAAGACCGGTTACCACCATTTACCAAACTAAAGACGATCCTAAACAAGAAAAAGTAGTTAAAAAAGGCTTAAAACTAATTATTAAAGGTGACCCTGCCAGCCCCGGTATTGCTACCGGTTTTGTTCGAATTTTAAAAACCGCCAAAGAAATGCATAAATTAAAGAATGGAGAAATGCTTGTTACCGACATGACCACCCCCGACTTTGTTCCGGCTATGAAAAAAGCTTCAGCTATCATCACTAACAAAGGTGGCCAAACTTCCCATGCTGCTATTGTTTCAAGGGAATTGGGCATTCCATGTATTGTTGGCACCAAATTTGCCACTAAACAATTAAAAAACAAAGTGGTGATTACGGTTAATGGTAAAACCGGGGAGATTTTTAAAGGAGGCCTTCTTCCTAAAAAAAACAAAATAGACACCCCAAAAAAAACTTTAAAACAATCAAAAGTTATTAATAAAAAACAATTTCAACCCGATCTTCTACCAACCGCCACTAAAATTTATGTTAATCTCGGCGAACCGGATTTAGCTTCCACCATCGCTTTAAAAAATGTAGATGGAGTTGGTTTACTTAGAGCCGAATTTATGATTGCTCAAATGGGTACTCACCCTAAAAAATTAATCCATGATCATAAGTCAGATAAATTTGTCAATAGCTTAGTAACAGGTATTGAAAAATTTGCCAAAAGTTTTTACCCTCGCCCGATTATTTATAGAACTACTGATTTTAAAACCAACGAATATGCCAACCTCATAGGTGGTAATGCTTACGAGCCTAAAGAAGCTAATCCCATGATTGGTTATCGAGGCGCCTTCAGATATATTAAAGATCAAGAGGTTTTTGACCTTGAACTAAAAGCTATCACTAAAGTCAGAAATAAATTAGGTTATAAAAATCTACACTTAATGGTCCCTTTTATCAGAACCGTCAAACAACTTATTCAGGTTAAAAAAATAATCAGCGCTCACGGCCTAACTCGATCTTCATCGTTTAAACTTTGGATGATGGTGGAAATTCCCTCTAATGTTATTTTATTGGAAGATTTTATTAAAGTAGGTATCGACGGTGTCTCTATCGGCACTAACGATTTGACTATGTTGCTCCTAGGTACTGATAGAGATAATAGTGAAATTGCTGAAATTTTTGACGAAAGAAATCCAGCTGTTTTATGGGCCTTGGAAAAAATTATTAAAACTTGTAGTAAACATAAAATTACTTCATCTATTTGTGGCCAAGCCCCTTCGCGTTATCCGGATCTATCTTTAAAACTGGTCAAGTGGGGGATTACCAGCCTTTCTGTTTCTCCAGATATGATAGATGAAACTAGACAAATTGTTTACCAAGCCGAAAAAAGCTTAATCAAACATGCCAAAAATTACTAACCTTAAAGCCAGAGAAATCCTAGACTCACGCGGAAACCCCACTATTGAAACCACTGTCACCCTTGACTCTAATCATCAAGCTTGTGCCACTATTCCTTCTGGAGCTTCAACCGGAAAACACGAGGCGGTCGAGTTAAGAGATAACGATAAAACAAGATTTAATGGTTTGGGTGTTTTAAAAGCTGTAAAAAATGTTAATACTACTATTGCCAAAAAAATAATTGGGATTGATCCCACCAAACAAACATCTCTTGATCAAATTTTAATTGACTTAGATGGAAGTGAAAATAAAAAAAACCTTGGCAGTAATGCCATTCTTTCGGTTTCCACCGCTGTTTTAAAAGCCGCCGCCGCCTATTATAAATTGCCGGTTTACAGCTATATTAACAAAAAATACAGCTTGGATAAATCTTCTCAAAAACTTCCCAGTCCGACTTTTAATATTATTAATGGTGGAGCTCATGGAGCTGGCAATTTGGATTTTCAAGAATTCCACGTCATTCCTTCTATCCGTTTTCCTTATCACACCGCCCTTCAAATGGGAAATGAAATCTATAAAAGCCTAAAAAAAGTTTTAATTCAAAGAAAAGCTGTTCATAGTGTCGGTGATGAAGGTGGTTTTGCCCCCAATTTATTCACCAATATGGATGCTCTTGAAATAATTTTGGAAGCTATTCATAACACCCCTTACCAATTTGCCAAAGATGTTTTTTTAGGCCTAGATGTAGCCGCCAATTTCTTTTTTCGTAATGATCATTACACTATCAAAGATCGGGCCCAACCATATTCTAAAAAAGAATTAATTGCCTACTATCTTCAATTAAATAAAGAATATCGACTTTTCTCTCTAGAAGATGGCCTTGATGAAGAAGATTGGAATGGTTGGGCTAAATTAACCGAAAGTATCGGCACTAATACTTTAATTGTTGGCGATGATTTATTGACCACCAATAAACAAAGAGTTAAAAAAGCCATTGAAGAAAAATCTTGTAATGCTATTTTGGTAAAACCAAATCAAATTGGCACTATTTCCGAAACCATAGAAGTAATTCAACTTTGTAAAAAAAACAACTGGAAAATTATTGTTTCTCATCGATCGGGAGAAACTAATGATACTTTCATTGCTGATTTTGCTGTTGGGATTAAAGCCGATTACACTAAATTTGGCGCTCCGGCCCGAGGAGAAAGAATAGCTAAATATAATCGCCTACTTGCCATTGAGCAAGAGCTTAATTTAGCTTAAACTCTAACTATGGTTAAAAATCCGGTTTTACTTTTAATTTTAGACGGCTGGGGAATTGCTCCTCCTAGTCCCGGCAATGCTATCACTCAATCAAAAATCCCATATTATAAAAAATTACAAGCCTCATATCCAAATACCCGATTATATGCTTCGGGTCAAGCAGTTGGTTTACCCCGCGGAGAAGATGGTAACAGTGAAGTCGGTCACACCAATATTGGTGCCGGCCATATAGTTTTTCAAGCTTTACCCAGAATTAACACTTCAATTGCCGACGGATCTTTTTTTAATAATCCCGCTTTTATAAAAGCAATTAATCATGCTAAAAAAAACCAATCCACTCTTCACCTAATGGGTTTAATTGGTTCAGGTGGAGTTCATGCCAATAATGAACATTTATTTGCCCTCATTAAACTGTGTTTGGAATCTAATCTTCATAAATTATCTCTCCATTTATTCACCGACGGTAGAGATTCTCCGCCAAACACTTCGGCTTCTTATATAGATCAAATCAATCAACATCTCTCTAAAAGTTCTGTCGGTCAAATTGCCTCCATTTGTGGCAGATATTATGCCATGGATAGAGATTTTCGCTGGCAAAGAACTAAAAAAACCTATGACTGCTTAACCCTTGGAATTGGTTTAAAAGCTCAAACAGCCAAACAAGCTATTGAAAAATCATATCAAAATCAAAAGACCGATGAGTTTATCGAACCGACTAATATTGTTGACTCTAAGGGTGTTCCTTTAAGTTTGATTAAGGATAATGATGCTGTTATTTTCTATAATTTTAGAGTTGATCGCCCTCGCCAATTAACTAAAGCTTTTGTTTTAAAAGATTTTGAAACAAAGGCCAATCAACTTGCGTTTGATCCTTTGTCAGACAAATATTTAAAAAGTCACTTGCCGGAAAAAGCTTCTACCACCCCGATTTTTAAACGGCAAAAAGTCGTCAAAAATCTTTTTTTTACCACTATGACTGAATACGAAAAAAACCTTAATACCGAAGTTGCCTTTGAACCAATTTATGTTAACAATCCACTATCAAGAGTTATTAGTCAGCATAATCTATCCCAGCTTCATCTAACCGAAACCGAAAAAGAACGCTTTGTTACTTATTATTTTAACGGACTAAGAGAGCAACCGTTTTTAAAAGAAGATTGGGAAATAATTCCATCCCCTAAAGTAGCTACCTATAATCTAAAGCCGGAAATGTCTACTCCAGAACTCACCACCACCCTAATTGAAAAATTAAAATTAAAAAAATATGATTTTATTTTATTGAACTTTCCCTGCCCAGATATGGTCGGTCATACCGGAGATTTACAGGCTTCAATCAAAGCTTGCGAAGTTATTGATCATGCTTTAGAAAAAATTATCCCCGTAACTTTGGCCTTAAACTACACCACTCTCATTACCGCAGACCACGGCAACATAGAAGAACTTATTAATCTTAAAACTGGCGAAATAGATACTGAACACTCAAATAACCAAGTTCCTTTGTTTGTGATCTCAAATCAATTAATCGGTAAACAACGAGGTCTTCAATCAGGTATTTTAGCAGATATTGCTCCAACTATTTTAAAAATTCTGGGAATTCCCCAACCTACATCAATGACTGGTAAAAACTTACTTCAATGAACTTAAAACATTTATTTTCACCAAAATCAATCGCCGTTGTTGGTGCTTCTCCAAATCCAGAAAAAATAAGCCATCAGATATTAAAAAAACTTTTTTTAGCTAAAAACACTAAAATCTATCCGGTTAATCCTAAAAGAAAAGAAATTCTTGGAACTGTTTGTCATCCATCAATTTTAAACATTAAAGATAAAATTGATCTTGTTATTATTGTTATTCCGGCTTTTTTAATTCCAGAAATTATCGAGCAATGCGTTTCAAAAAAAGTCGGCGCCATTGTTATTATTTCTTCCGGTTTTTCAGAAACAGGAGTCAAAGGTAAAAAGCTTGAAAATAAAATAAAACAAGTTTTAAAAAATACCAACATTCCGCTTTTAGGTCCAAATTGCTTAGGCTTTGCCAACCCCCAATTAAATCTGGATATTACTTTTGCCAAAGCCTCGCCCCCAAAAGGCAATATTGCTTTAATTTCTCAATCAGGCGCCATTGGTTCATTTCTTTTTGACTGGGCTAAAAAAGAAAATCTCGGGTTTTCAAAATTCTTAAGTTTAGGTAATCGGGCCGGCCTCAGTGAAACTGATGCTCTAAAAAGTTTAGAAAATGATCCAAATACCAAAGTTATAGGCCTTTATCTTGAGTCATTTGCCAATGGCTCTGACTTTTTAATCGTAGCCAGTCAAGTAGCCAAGAAAAAACCAATCATTGTTCTTTTTGGCGGTCAAACCAAACTTGGCAAAGTCGCCGCCAAATCCCATACCGCCGCCCTTAGTCCTAAACCGGTCATCATTAATACGGCCCTAAAACAATCAGGTTGTATTCATGCCAAATCTTTAGAAGAATTTACCGATTTACTGGAAATATTTTCACTTGAACCAAAACTTTTAGACAATGATATTGCCATTATCACCAATGCCGGTGGCCCGGGCATTTTAGCAGTTGATCAAGTCAGTCAAGAAAATTTAAAGCTGGTTAAATTAAAAGATGTTTATGGTGACGCTTTGGCCGAACAATTTAAAGTAGCCCTAACTAATCTAACTGCCAACAAAAAATCCGATGCTTTTCTAGTCATTATTTCTCCTCAAACCAATACCGAGCTTGAACTAACCGCAAAAATAATAGTTAAGCAATTTAAGAATAAAAATAAACCGGTTATTGTTTGTTTACTCGGAGGAAAAACTGTTTTAAAAGCCAAGCAATATTTGCAAAAACAGGGCATTGCCACCATTGATTTTCCCAACAAAGCCATTACTTATTTAAGTAAACTCTATAATTACTACTCTAACAAATCTAAACTTCAATCTTATCCGGTTAGATTAACAAAAGTAAAAAAAATAAGCAAAAAAACTATTCAAAATTTAGAACTAAGCCATAAAAAAGGCACTCTTTCTTGGCTAGAATCAAAAAAATTAGCTAAGATTTACCAGCTTCCACTAGTTAGAACCACTATTTTAACCAAAGCCAACTTAAGTCAAACTATCAAAGATCTTGGATATCCTTTAGTTTTAAAAGCCGATCCATCCGAAGCTATTCATCGAACCGAAAAAAAAGGTTTAATCTTAAATTTAAAAACAAGGTCAGCTATTATTAAAAACTATCAACCTTTAAGTAAAAAATTTAAAACCATTTTAGCCCAACCGCAAATTAACCAAGGGGTCGAACTTTTTATCGGCCTTCAACGAGAACCCAATTTACCTCCAATGATCACTCTTGGTTCTGGAGGTATTTATACTGAAATTTACCAAGATGTTATTCAAGCTTTTTTACCTTTAAATAAAAAAATTATACTTCAATTAATTAAACAAACTAAAATCGGTCAAATTATTCTTGGAGTTAGGGGTATGCCCCCACTTGCTTTAGATAAAATAGTAAAAATGCTCTTGGGTTTATCACAAATGGCCATGGAAAATCCGGAAATCAAAGAATTAGACATCAACCCCGCCATTGTTTCCCAAAACCAAGTCAGCATCGTTGATATTAAAATATCAGTTAACTAAAACCACCAGCTCACCTTTAATTTTTTTATCTCCAAATCCTTTTATCAGCTCTTCCGGCGTACCTCGTAGTACTTCTTCAAACTTCTTCGTCAACTCCCTCCCCACCACCACCTTCAATTCCATCCCGGGATGGAATGTATCAAGAGTCTTTAAAGTTTTTAAAATCCTAAAAGGGGACTCGTAAAAAACTATTGTCATTTTATTTCCCAAGGCTTTTTTCAAAAGTTTTTCCTTTTTCCCGGTTTTTTTTGGCAAAAAACCTAGAAATATAAATTTATCTGTAGGTAAACCGGCCACTGTTAAACCCGCCAAAAGCGCTGAAGCCCCGGGAATCGGGACTATCTTTATGTTTTCTTCAACACATTGTCTAACCAACTTAAAACCCGGATCAGATATTAACGGTGTGCCCGCATCAGAAACCAAAGCCACATCTAAACCACTTTTCAACCATTCAATCACCTCGGGATTTCGCCTACTCTCATTTTCTTCATAAAAACTAACCAGTCTAGGTATTTCTTTGTCATTTTTATATACTCTAAGCAATTGACTGGTTTTTCTTGTGTCTTCAGCCAAAATCACTTGAACTTTAAATAAAATCTCTAAAGCCCTTAAAGTAATATCTTTCATATTACCAATCGGCGTTGACACTATATACAAACTACCCATATAATTTTGATTGTACCATGACCACATCATTTAACTTTAAAATTGCCGGTAGTGCCGGTGAAGGCATTAAAAAAGCCGGACTTATTTTTTCAAAAACTTGTTTTAAACAAGGTTTTTATGTTCATGGCTATACTGAATACCCTTCTTTAATTAGAGGCGGTCGAAATACTTTTCAAATTCACGCTTCAAAAGATCCCAATATCTCTCCAATTTTAAAACCCGACTTTATCATTGATCTCCAAAATGAAAAAACTTTACCTTTAAGTGAAATAAACCAAAAAGCAGGTGGCACCCCTCAAACTAAAAACGTCCTTGGTTTGGGTATTGCCTGTTTTATCTTTAACTTATCTTTAGATATTCTTAACCAAACTATT
>JAYEMX010000099.1:0-1600 GCA_034718535.1 Patescibacteria group bacterium
TTTTTTAGGTTCGGAACTAGAATTTCGGAAAGTTCCGAACCTAGTAAGATAATAATTAGAATATCGGTGAAATAAATAGAAGGAATGAGATAATCAACTAAGATACCATTAACATATGATGAGGGGAGAATAAAATGCTTGGAGAGATTGCAGGGGATTAGAAAGATAATGAGATAAAAGAGCTTAATCTGCCAAGATTGAGATTTAGACATATATAAGGGCAGTATTTTTAGTATAACATATGATAAAATAAGTCGGTCTGCTATTTTGGAGGCTAAATGTCTTTTGAAGTATGGCAACAAAAACAGTTTGGGATTGAAGATGAGAGATTTCAGTTGTCAAAAGAAGATGCTTTAGTGTTTAACAGACAAGGATTTAAAAGAATTTTAACTCAAAGAGATTTGTGGCTTAATCGGCCAAATGGAAAAGGTTTGCAAGTTGAGCTTAGAACAGATCAACCAAAAGCCTTACTATTTGATACCAGAAAGTGGCAGAAACTTGAAGAGGTAAGCTGGGGAGATGTGGGAGATTTAAGGCAATTATCAAGTTTAGTGGTAGTAACTAATAGGGTCAGTTTAGGTCAGAGTCAAGGGTTTGAAGGGGTTTTACAAGCTGCTATGCTGGGTTTGTGCAAGCATAATAGCCCAGTGTTTGTATTGGAAAGTAAACAGATGAGACCAATTGGGGAGAAAAATTGGAGGCAGGAAATTTTAAAGAACATGGGGTTGGTTTATCCTAATATTTTAACTGGAGTTGATGAAGAAAGATATTTGTGGGAAGCAAGAAAGCCAAAAAAAGTTGAAAGAAAGCCAGTTAATTTAATAATTGGAGCTAAAGAAAAGGGTAATTATTTACACAAAATAGCAGTAGAGGTGCGAGAATTTTATGGCAGCAGGGGATTAAAGGTGGTAAGTTGGGATAGAATTTACAATCAATTAGAAACCTCAGTATTTCCACCTCAAGATATTGAAGCTTTAAAGCAGGGTTGGGGAGTTAATTTGCAGGCAATTTGTGGTTGTGTGGTGGAGTTGGGTTTAAAAGGTGATGTAATCGCACATCATGGTTGTGGTGATAGTGGCTGTGAATTTGATTTAAAAGGATGTTTACAAAGTAAAGCTGAAGCTAAAACTGTACCTCATCAGTTTGAAACTTATAGAGAATATCAGAAAAGAATGAAGCCTGTTTATGAAAAAATGGCGGAATTATTGGGAAAAGCTATAGGCAAATAATAACCTGTAATAGTTTTTTAGGACCTATATAATAGTATATTGAGTTGTGATTAATTGGGTGAACTTAGTGGCTGTTTTTATATTTGACAACCCTATAGCAAAGTGATATATTGTGCAGACCTGTCCAGGAAACTGGGCTTTTACTATTTTTTAATTAAATTATGGCAAAAGAAAAAATTTTTGATCTTATAAGGGAAGATCTTGCATGGGTTTCAAGCAGATTACCCACTAGTGGAATAACTCCCTTAATAGGTGAAGATGGTCGATGGGGGTTGCAGAGCTCAGAGTATTTTTTTGATTCAATTATTCAAGATGTAAAGATAAGTAAAAGACAGGAACCCAGAGGATTTGTTAGAAAAGTTACTCGTAGC
>JAYEMX010000100.1:0-1583 GCA_034718535.1 Patescibacteria group bacterium
AATTATCAGCTGGGGATTAAGCATAAAGTATAAGCAAAAAAGAATTTTTATTTTAAGTCTTTGGATTGCTATTCCGGTGGTTGTTCAGGCCTCTATCGGAAAAATCATTTACCCGCGCTATTTATTACCTATCATTCCCTTTATTATTATTATTTTAAGCTGGGGAATAACAAAGATGAAAAAACCAATTTTAATTCCCCTAATAATTCTTACCGCCCTTTTCTGGCTTAGATTTGACTATCTTTTATTAACCGATCCAATTAAAGCTCCACTAAATCAATGGGAAAAAAATCAATATTTTAATAATTGGTCCGCAGGCTACGGTCTTTCTGAAATTACAAAGTATTTAAAACAATTACCAAAAGATAAAAAAATCTTAGTTGCCACTGAAGGATCATTTGGTACTTTACCCAATGGTCTTGAAATCTTTTTTGATCAATCCAAAAATATTCATATCCAAGGTATTGGTTTTCCTAAAATTAAAATTAATCAAGACATGGAAAACTCTTTAGCAGAAGACAAGTTGGTTTTCTTAGTTTTTAATAAAGATAGAATCGGGGATTATAATAAAAACAGACTTGAACTTATAGAACAATATCCTCGCCCTCAAGGAGAAACCTTATTATTTTTTAAAGTTTTACCAAAAAATAATTAAAACCCAAGCTTTCTTAAACTTTTATTCCAAATTTTGATCACTTGACTTTCAGTTTCTTTGATTTTTAACTCTCTTTTCCACCACTTAAATACTTTTTGAATTTTTTTACCTTCTTTTTCAACTTTTTTCATTACTTCCGGATTTTCAGGCTTAAATTTATTTATTTCCCAAATTTTTATTACCACCACCAATTCATAAAATGATTGCAACAAACTCAAAATCAACCCATGTAAGCCATCCTTGTAACCTTTAAGAGCCACCAGTCTTTTTATAAACTCATTTAATGGTCTAACCAATATATGTTTATAATATGGTGCTTTAATTTCATTATTTAATCTCTTGGCATCAAGACTCGTATATTTATCTAATTTCTTTAAAAATTGGCTTACGCTAAAATAATTTAAATGAATTAAATGACCAAAAAGTTTTTCAGTTTTTCCATTGATTATTGGATTTTCGTGAATACTTTTGCATGGCCATTTAACTTTTCCTTTTTGCCATAATCTTAATTGATAATCCGGATACCAACCGGTATTTTGAATCCATTTATTAAAAATATAATTTTTTCTGGGGATTAAATAACCAAAAGCTACTTTTTCTTTAACCACCCTTTTAATTTCTTTAACTAAATCATCATCTACTTTTTCATCGGCGTCAAGCCATAAAACCCAGGATTTGGTAGCCTTATCAACCACTTTTTGCTTGTTTTTATGAAACAATTCAACATGTTTTAACTTAAAAACCTTATTGGTAAATGTTTTGGCTATCTCCAAACTTTTATCTGTAGTTTGGTCATCAATTCCAATAATAATTTCTCCCGCCCAACTTTTAATTGATTCTAAACATATACTTAAATTTTTTTCCTCATTTAAAGCTAAAATACAAACAGATAAATCAAATTTTTGCATATTTAATAAACAACTTTATT
>JAYEMX010000101.1:0-1562 GCA_034718535.1 Patescibacteria group bacterium
CTTCAGATAAGTTTTTATTTGTATATGCTTCCGTTACCTTTTCATCACATCTTACCTTACCATTATCATCAAAATATGCTCTATAATTTTCTCCATCCGGACCAGTCAAAATTACCTCATCAATCCCATTTTCTAATAACCTATATTTTTCTAATGCCAACCTGGCCGCATCTTCTATTGTCATTGTCCCCATTAATGCCAAAATATGATTATTTTTTTTATTTTCAACGCCCTTTTTAGATTTTGAAAGCTTACCACTTCTCAAAAATTCAACAAATTTATCAAACCCATCTCTAGCCGTACTATTTTCACCCAATCCAATCACATTTTCATCATTTAATCGTCCACTTTCCCCAAAAATAGCTTCCATTGACTCAAGGCTAATATCCCCAGACTTAAATCCAGCAGCCTCCAATATATTAAACACATCTTCAGGTGTAGCTGTCATTCCGGCAATAATACTTTCACCACTACTAACACGATCAATCATATTCAGCACATCAAAAATATTAGTTTTAATTGTCTGTCCGTTAACCTTAATCTTTGTATAATCCGCCATATCATTATTAACATGAGCTGTTACCATTTCTCTGGCTAAAGCCAACATTAGATTGCTATCCTTTTGACTCAGCTGTACATTTCCCTCTTTACCAACCGCCGCTCCTTTTCCTTCCACCCAAAAAGAGTCACTTCCAAATTCACTTGCCAGCATGGTAGCGGTTTTATTCATTAAATCTGTTAATTCCAATACTCGCTTTGTTTCTTCTAAATTTTGAGCTTTATAAGCTTCTAAAACCTCTTTATTATTTTTTGCATCTGCCTCAAAAATCTTATAAATATCCTCTCCATTCAAACTTTTAAATTGATCTGTTTCTGCCATTTGGTTGGCAATTTTTCTAGCCCCTTTTTCGGTAAAATGTAAATCTTCAATCTCAGTTCCATCAAGCGCTTTTGTATATCCTTCAAAATATTCATCACTTAAATTTAACCTTTCAGAAATAAAATCCCCATCAATAAACACATCAATTTCTTTTAAAACTTCTGCAAATGCAAGAGTTAAATCAATTTGACCATCAGTCGCCTCTATTAAACCTTCTCCAAACGATTGTACCCACTCATTTCTTCCACCTAATAATTCGGGAATTTCATCAATGCTAAATGAACTTTTTTTCATCATTTCAGTCAAAATTTCCTTAGCAACAAACATTTCTTCCAGATTTGAAAAATCTCTGGCCCGATCCATTGTAAATGCAATATCATCAATTTCTAATACTATAAAATCACTTTCTTTTAATTTCTCTAGTTGTTTAGCTAGCTCAACCGAATTACCATTTTCTTTTCCTAGCTTAAAACGATACAAATCATCGCCAAAAATCATTCGCTGAACATTAAATGCTTCTGTTCCTTGACCTTGCTTAGCTACAAATATTCCCTTCATCCCAAACAATTCTTTACCTAAACTCATTGTCAATGGACCGATCGTGCTTGTTTTACCTCCGGAAGTTTTTAAAACTAATACTCCCTTTGTCTCCATAAAAGCTTTTAAACTAGCTTCAATTTGA
>JAYEMX010000102.1:0-1540 GCA_034718535.1 Patescibacteria group bacterium
GATAAAAAATGATATTGAAATTAAATATTTTGTTAATTCCGGAGCTTATGAATTTATAGTTGAAGACCAACAAGAGATATCATTTTTAAATACTTTCAAAGGTCTATTAGGAGCTGTGGCCACTAACAGCAAACAATGGTGGTTGAGTATTAAGAATACTATAAAAAAGACTAGGGAAGTTTTAGATGATGTTTTGCCCGGTGCAGAGTCAAGAAAAGAATGGCGAAAACTAAAGGTAGAAATAAAATCACATAATAAGAATTATGAAGCGTGGAGAAAAATAGCTAGAAAAAGGACTGTTGGTAGGGCTGGAGAAGCTGAACATTTTGCTAAAGAAGATATTCCTGAACAATATCGTAAAGAAAAGTTAATTTTATGGGAATTTATTAAGTTTTGGTTTGGGGAAATGCAAGAATTTTTGAAAAGTTCGGAATCAGAAGTGGGGCAGATTTTAGTGCCGGGAGTAGGTTCAAATAAACAGATATTTTTAGAAAAATATATAAATATTAGTGGTGGGAAAATTACAACTAAAAATGATGATGTTTATGTTAATAACATTAAATTAGATCAAGGAAGAGAGTATACATTAAAAGAAGGTGATTTAGTGACAATTGGGGGGGGAAAAGATAGATTTCTTTTTATTATAAAGAAGAGGGTGGGTGGACTTGAGTTCTTTGATGTTCATGTAGATAGAAATATTAAAGAAATAGTATTAGCTCATAGTTTAATGTCTTGGCCTGAACTGAAAAACATTTCCTTTGTTTTAAGTAAACAAGGAAATATAGTTGGGATTATTGATAATAATGAAAATCCGATTACGAAAGTAGTTTCGCGGGTAGCATTAAAAGGTCAAAGATTGAAACTTCACCCCGGAGATAATGTCAAAGTAGGTGGTTTAGATTTTGTAGTTTTGATTAATAAAGACCAACGTTTGGGGTTAACTCGTGTGTTAAAAGATAAAGGGTTAGTTGGTGGTTTATTAAATAAAGAATTGGATTGGCTTATAAGAAACCAAGTGGAGTATATTAATCAAAAAGTTGGGGTGGGATTATTAGGAGGAGATATAACTCAAGTTAAGGTAAATTTAAAAGAGAGTTTGGCGTGGCACTATGATGTTGATTTAAAGGAAGGATTGTTAAAAAATCAAAAATTACGCCAAAGGTTGATTTCTTTGGGTTTAAGCGAGAAAGAGCAGAATTTGGCCATTGAATTTTTTGTGAGTTGGGTAAAGAGCAAAAAATATCAATATATTAATAAGATTATGGATAAGGTTGTGTTTAATCAAGAAGGAGTTTCGTATAAAGTAGATATACAGTTAAGTGAAGTTTATTATAAAGGGTTTCATATTCAGAGAGAGATGGGAGGTCAAGATAGGGTGGCTAAAAAAGGAAGATCTATTGGGGTGGCAGATGGGGTAAGTAAAGTAAAAGGTGGTGTTTATAGTTCTAAATCAGGTAAGGTGGCAAAAGGGCTTGTCGATCGAATGACCTTCTTTTTAAATTCTAATTCAGATGATTGGAAGACAGTGAGGCAAGCAAAG
>JAYEMX010000103.1:0-1514 GCA_034718535.1 Patescibacteria group bacterium
GCGTCAACTAAGTCTTTGATTCTTTTGGTTTTGACTAAGCGAGCAATAGAAATAATGGTAAATTGGGGAAATTTTTTATAGACTTTGGTTTTAAATTCATTGGGATTAATTCCTCCATAAGCAACTATAATTTTATCTTTTTTTATATTGGCATTAATTAACTTTTGCTTGGTGGATTGGCTTAAGGCAATAATTTGATCCCAATTTAACTTTAAGTTGGTTTTTTCTAAAATAAAGCCAAATAAACCGACAAAAAATCCAAATTTAAACCAATCTTTATCTAAAACATCCGGAATCCAGGCTATGGTTGGCTTTTTTTTAAATTTACCGGCTAAAAAGGCAGGTAAATAAGTAGTGGTGTTTGATCCTTCAATTAAATCAAAATCTGTTTTTATAGCTTTAATAAAAGACGTGACCATATAATTTAGTCTAGAAAAGATTGAAAAAGGAGTGGCGGCTATTTTTTGAGAATTAGAATAAATTATTTTAGTTTTAAAGTCTTTTTTAGCGGCTTGGCTTAAATAATAGGTTCTAGCTTCAACTCCACCGGTAAATATTAATTTTTTGTTTTGAGGAAAAAATTCGGTTAAAAAAAGAAGCTTTGGTTTATTTTTTGGATTTAATTTCATCTTTTAGGGCCAGATCTCGAATTAATTTAGTTAAATCATGTCTTTGATTTTCTAACATAACATTAGTCCTAAAGATTAAGTAGAATAAAAGTAGAATTGAGCCATAAATAACCGCGTCTGTTCCTCTACCAATGCCTAATTTTTGAGCAATTAAAGTGGTTAGCTCCGGTTTAATAACTCCAATAATGGCCAGAGTAAAAACCATAAACCAGAAAATAAAGCTTTTAAAAGTTAGAGCGCCGTCTTTTAGTCTTAAAATAACTCTGCTGGCGGCAAAAATTAGAAAAATACCTAAAACGATTTGAATGGGTAATAAATTCATAGTAATTTTATCTAAACAATCTTAGCAAAAGCTTAAAGATAATTGCAAATGCATTAGAAGGTTTTTGACCTTTTTTTATAGAATATTCAGTGTAGATAACTTTGATTGGTATTTCGGTATATTTTAGTTTGTGTTTTTTTATTTCCGCAAATAATTCGTTGCTAACCTCCATGCGTTCGGTTTTAAGCTTGATTTTGTTAATGGCTTTTTTACCAAAACCCCTAAAGCCGGATAAGGAGTCAGTGCTATAAATGCCAAATAAAGCTTTGGTAATTAAATTACTAATTTGATTAAAGATTTTTCGATATAAAGGCATTGAATTATTTGATTCAAGCATACGACTGCCAATAACAATATCGGCTTTGTTTTTTAACAAGGGTTTAAGAATAGTTTTAATATTATTAGGGTCATGTTGACCATCACTATCCATAGTTACAGCAATATCTGCCTGATTAACTTTAGCATATTCTAATCCCGTTGCTAAAGCGCCGCCTAAACCGCGATTAATTACATGGCGTAAAACAATAACTCCTTTTTTCTTAGCAATCCTGCCTGTTTCATCG
>JAYEMX010000104.1:0-6745 GCA_034718535.1 Patescibacteria group bacterium
AAGATGTGAAGTTAAAGGTGACTCCTTAACAAGAGACCCGGCAGAATGCCGAGTCGGGACAGCAAAGCCTGCCTGCGCAGGCAGGCTGGAAGGAGTCTCCTTATTGAAATTTTGAGAATTCGACCAAACCACCATCGCCACATTACAGGCAAAATCCCCATGATTCATATCTTCCGGATGCTCCACCACAAAATCCACTTCCTTTAGCTTCAAATCTCTAACCACTGCTCTTATTTCTTTTTTAATTTTATCTCTTAACATATTGATTTTTTACTTACTATGTTATAATATTTTTATCACGATGACTGGACTAGCCTAAGGTTTCGACCGACCGCGAATGCCAGTCTTTTTATCTTCCCCAGTTTAACATATTCATTAGCTTGATGAATAACATCTTTTTCTCCCGGACCCAAATTCTTCTTCTTCACACCCCCACAAACACCTCAACTTTATTCTCCTCTGCGGATAAAATCCCGGAACCAATCTTAAACTTGCGTTCATAGCCTCTATTATGAGTTAAAATTATCATCTCTTTAACTGTTGTCACAAAATTAGCATGATTATACAAAATATCAAATTTCCCCAGATTATTAACAGAGCTCAGTGATTTTGCCGCACCCTTAAATAAAACCCTTTTTCTTTCTCTTAAAACTATATCCAGTTGTTTTGATTTCATCATTTTAATTTCATAGTTCCAAGAAACATAGCCTTACTTGCCTTCATTTTGTCATACTTGCCATCAATAATTCTTCTCACATCATCAATAACTCTTGAGAGTTTAATCTTTTTACCACTAATCCCGGTTTGATCTTCCACCACATAAAACGGTTGAGTCATATATGCTTTTATTAAACTGGCTCGCCTATATAATTTTCTGTTTTCATCGCTTAATTCAGCCTCACCAACTAATGTAACCATTCTTTCCAAGGCCTCGGCTTCTTTTAAAATCTTTTTTGCTTCTAAAACCGCTTTATAATGTTTTTCGCCAACTATTTCAGAACTTAAAGCCGAAGAAGAAGATTTTAAAATATCTATGGCCGGATAAAAACCATCTTGATAAATATCTCTCGATAACATTATAGTTGAATCAAGATAAGCCTGAACCGACACTACCGCCTGATCCAACATATCATCCGCCGGCACATAAATTGCTTCAATCGCACTTAAATCTCCTTTTTTAGAACTCACCAATCTTTCATGAAATTGCGCCATTTCCGACATCAAAGTTGGCTGATAACCTTCCTCTGATGGGATTGTCTCTGTTAAAATTGAAACTTCACTTCCGGCTTGGGCAAATCTAAACACATTGTCAATAAAAAATAAAACATTATTTTCTAAATTATCACGAAAATATTCTGCCAAACTAACTGCCGCAAAAGCAGTCAAATATCTCACTGCCGCATTATCACTCATGGTTCCATACATTAAACTTGTTTTACTTAACACTTTTTTATCTTTTAATTCTTTGAATAAATCATGTCCTTCTCGCGTTCGTTCACCCACTCCTCCAAATACAGCTATATTATCTTTTTTTGACTTTTTATCAGTCATAAAAATATTATGCATAATTTCTGTTAATAAAACTGTTTTGCCAACTCCGGCCCCGCCAAATAATCCTAATTTTCCGCCTTTTATTAATGGAGCAAAAAAATCAATTACCTTAATTCCCGTTTCCCAAATTTCTGATTTACCAACTATACTTTCTTTTTCAACTTCATTATTTTTAAATATAGGTACTTGCTTGATTTTTTTCAATTTTTCACCTCCATCTAAAACTTGTCCAAACATATTCATTACTCGACCAAGCATGTCTTTTCCCACTGACACTGAAATCACCTCATTTTTAATCTTAATTTCCATTCCTTTTTTCACTTCTTTTTCACCTATGACAATTAACATAAAAAATTGATTCTTTTTTCTAGATATATATGTCATTAATTTAACTTTATGATTAAACCCATATCCAACCTGACCGATTTTAGGTTGTTTTCCTTTAAATTCAACTATTACCACTTGACCTCTAATGGCAATAACTTTTCCTTTAATTAAACTCATATTAATATCCTCATACTTCTTGTTGTTTGCTTTTTATTTTCCAATTGTTTTTTTGATCTTCTCGCCATTAACCCCAATTTATCATTTTGTTCCTGAATCTCATCTATAGCTTGATCTAATTGCATTAATCTTGATGCTTGTTTGGCTAATTCATGCTCTTCCCAAAAATTACCAAACATTGAAGTTAAAATATTTTGCCCAAACTTATTTGAAATTAGCTTAACTGATGGTTCATAAATAAATTTAGTTCTTTTATTGCCAGTTTCTTTTTCAGCTCCTGACATTATTTCAAAAACCTTACCAGCCATCTCTTTTTTGTCTGTATTTTGTATGGCAATATTCTTAAACTTCCCATAAAAAACTGTAATTTTTACATAAGACTCTAGCATTTTTGAAATCTCCTTTAACTCATCTTCCAAACCATCTGTTTCATTTAAATCCAAATATAGATATTGTGCTTTCGGCCTACTTTTTTCAAACATTTTCTTGCCAACACTCCCAATAATTATCGGTTCAACCTTATTTTCATCTATAAATTTTAAAAAATCATTAAAAACTCGACCAATCAAATCTCCATACAAACCACCTTGAGCTGATAACAATACCCCCGCTGTTTTTTTCTTACCCTCAAATGCTTGCAATAAATCAACCCCAACTTTATGTGATAATTCAGCCAATTTATCCATAAATTCACGAGTCATAATAAGCCTATCTCGAATTGTCCGCATTTTTTTAGCAGATAATTCCTCGTAAACTTCCAATAAACCTTTTAGGTCTTCAACCGATTCCTTCTCATTAATTAATTCACGATAACTTTTCATGTTTTCCCAATGCTTTTAATAATTTTTTAATATCATCATAATTCTTAAATAATTTATTCATTCCTTTTTTGAAATCCTTATCATTATCATATTTTTCCACCCATTCACGACTATCTTTTCCGTCCCATTTGTCCATTAATATTAAACTTGCCAATATTGCTGTTAATTGAATTGGATAATCTTCATAACCCGATTGATTAAAAAATTCAATCATTTTTCTACCCTTACTCAAACCTTCTTTAACCTTATCAGTCATTTCCGCTCCAAACTTCAAATATCTTTGCAGTTCATCTTGTTTTTTTAATAATTTTGTCACTTCGCGATTTAATCCTTGCAATAATTGATTTTGAGTCTGTTTGCCAACCCTTGTTACCGATACAAACACATTTACCGCAGGCCTGATTCCCTTTAAAAACAAATTTGAATCAAAATATAAATGACCATCTGTCACAGACATTAAATTAGTTTGAATATATCCGGTTAAATCTCCCGCTAAAGTTTTTGCTATGGGTAAAGCGGTAATTGAAACTTCTTTTTTATCAACCATAAAGTTTCCCGCTCTTTCAAGTAATTTTGCATGAATATAAAAAATATCTCCAGGATAAGACTCTCTGCCGGGAAATTGACCGGAAAGTAAAGCGATTTCTCTAAAGTATTTAGCGTGAGTAATTAAATCGTCCAATATCACCAAACTGTCCTTACCTTGATCTCGAAAATGTTCTGCTATTGCCATTGCCGTATATGGTGTTAAGTAAATCTCACCGGATGAAGATTCTGCCTCGGAAGCCACTATTAAACATTTGTTTTTAATCTTTTTATCTTTAATAAATTTTTCCACTCTTTTAATTTCACTTTTTTGTTTACCAATCATCGCATAAACACATATCTTTCCTTTTCTGGCCTGATGCATCATTGTTTGTAAGGCAAAATGGCTTTTTCCTGTTTTTCTATCTCCGATAATTAATTCGCGCTGGCCTTCACCTAAAGGCATTAGTAAATCAACCATTGATACGCCTGTTTCTAAAAATTTATTAATTTTTGATCTTTTATCAATCCCCAACGCTTTTACTTCTATTGCCCTTGTTTCAATATCGTGGCTAGGTTGTTTTTCTTTATCTTTTAAATAACCCAAAGATGAAACAGTATGTCCGAGACTGGCCCAACCAACTGAAATTTTTAAAGCTTCTCCCGTTCTAGCCGCTTTTGTTCCAAATCCGATACTTTCCCTTGAAAGCAATGTTACCAAAGTTTTACTCTTTTCTATGATTACAATCATCCCTCTTTTACCATCTTCAAAAACAACCCCTTCTCCCACTGCTCCGCTTTTCAGACCCTCAATAGCCACCAGGGTTCCTTTGACCTCAATCACCTTCCCTATATCTTTAATTTTATTTTTACAATATTTATAACTATGTATCATACTATATATTTATATATCTTTGTGACTCTCCGGAATGGCACTTGATGACTTTCCGGAGTGGCACTCATAATTATTGACTCTCCGGAATGGCACTTGATGACTTTCCGGAGTGGCACTCGTAATTATTAACTCTCCGGAATGGCACTTGATGACTTTCCGGAGTGGCACTCATATTACTAAAATTAAGTAGCCTACGGCTACCCCCACCAACATAATTCCTGCAGTTAATAATACATTCATCACCACACTAAATTGAATCATTTTTCCAGCCAAAGGATTTCTACCAATTGCTTCAATTCCTCCCCTAGCCACTTTTCCAAAAAATACCAAACCCGCTATTACTGAAGCCGTAGCCACTATTCCGGCCACAACATAACGCAAAGCACTTAAAGGCGATAAAAACGACGCCTCAACCCCTTCTTTAATCATCCCAACCAGATTAGTGGTTGCTTTTGCTGACATTACCGCCGGTTTTATTCCTAAATTAACTCCGATTGATCCTACTTGCTCAACATTTTCAACCCCCCAACCATCCACCGCTGTTCCCAATATATATCCGCTTTTTAATGCTTTACCCGCTATCCCCGACTGGCTGGTACTTGTTATAAAATCTCCTTCTTTAATTACTCCGTTAATTGAACTGACTCTAACTTGAACTTGCCCGCTATTAACCACAGGGTGTGTTTTTTGCCCGCTACCGGTTGCCGTAGATACAAACTGAACTGCCGGATTAACATCTACCACCCCAAACATATTTGGATCATTACCTCGACTACACAACTCATACCCTTTTTTACTGCTACAAATTACTGCTCCGTCTAAAACATCACCGTTGATTGCCACACTTGTTGCCACTCCACTCCCTTGAGCCAAAGCTGGTTTTCTTCCCAGAATAACACTTGCTGACTCTCCAAAGCACTCCGGGAGTGAAATTAAAATTATCAAAAACAAAAATATGAACAGGCAGGTCTTTTTCATAAATTAACTATACCACAAAATATGTTATAATAAATTAATTATGAAAAAAAGGGCAAGAAAAAAAGAAATTATTATCAATGGACTAAACGCCTTAGTATGGAAAGAAGATGATCTTTATGTAGCCAAAGCTGTAGAGGTCGAAATAGCTAGTCAAGGTAAAACTCGAGCAGATGCCAAAAAAAATCTTCAGGAAGCATTAGAATTGTATTTTGAAAACGAAAAAATCCCCAGCAACAAAATTTCACCCCTATCTACCTTAAAACTTGAAAAACTATTCCTCAACATTCGATATGCCTAAACGGTATTCGGCAAAAGTTATCTTAAAAAAACTCAAAAAACTCGGATTTACTAAAGTTTCTCAAAAAGGCAGTCACATAAAACTCAGAGGTTTAATTGAAGGTAAATTGCAAACTGTTATTGTTCCAAATCATAAAGAAGTTGCCGTAGGCACATTTAGTTCCATCTTAAAACAAGCCAATTTATCTAAACAAGAATTCGAATCGGTTAAGTAAGCTCCTTTCTTTAATATTCCGCTTGACAACTATATATAATAAAATACACAATGTAATTGTATCTATAAATGAATAAGTTTAAACAAGATGTTCAATGACTAAAACTGCCCAACAAAAACAATTTACAATCAACCAAGCCGCTAAAAAATTAGATATTTCTAAAACCACTCTCCGTCGTTGGGAAAAACAAGGACTAATAACCCCTAATCGCACCCCGGGCAATCAACGTCGTTACACCAAATCTCAACTTGACCAATTTAAAAAGACAACTCAAGGACAATCCCCAAGGTCTGACCTTAACAGCGTGCAAGGACCGTCCTTGACAGGAGACCCGGCCAACGGTATTAAAGGACTGTCCTTAAAAGGAATTCCTGGCGTGCAACGCCAAGAAGGGCTCGCCGGCATGGCGAAAGGACAGTCCTTGCTGAATAAACCTTCAATTTTAAATTCCCTCTCCCCCATCCAAAAATCCTTCATCTCCCTCGCCCTCTCTTTACTCATCACCACTTCCACCGTCTTTGGCGCCTCTAAAGTCGGCTTAATTCCAAACTTTTTTAAAGGACTGTCCTTAAAAGGAATTCCTGGCGTGCAACGCCAAGAAGGGCTCGCCGGCATGGCGAAAGGACAGTCCTTAATGGAAAAACCTTCAGCGTTTGGTGGCACCGTCCTCGCCGCCCAAACCTCTATTCCTAACAATCTTACCTTTAAAGTAAATATCCCGGCTAACTTTACCGATACTGTTAGAGTTAAAGAACTATACACTGAAGATGTTCACATTAACTCCTCAGTTATTGCTCCCAATGTCCTCTACTCTCTTACCGCCGGTGACGGTATCTCTGTTTCCTTAGGTCAAACCCCTACTATTACCAATACCGGTATTCTATCTTTATCTGCCGGTTCAGGTATTACTGTTTCCGGTAGTACCATCACTAACTCCGGTATTCTTGAACTAACCGCCG
>JAYEMX010000105.1:0-6732 GCA_034718535.1 Patescibacteria group bacterium
CTATGATCTGCCCCTAAATAAATCTTCATTTAATATCCTCTTCAAATTTTTTAATCGTTGGAATAACTTCATCTTCTCTTTCAATTATTTTAAAAACCTTTAAAGATTCTTCTCTTATCATCATATTCTTTTTAAGGTTATTAATAATATTCTGCCAAAACTTTCCAAATAAAATAACAGGCTTATAATTAGGATAGTAAATGTGAGCTAAAAGCCATGATGTTGTAAATTCAGATAAAGTCCCGGTCCCCCCCTTAAAAATTATAAAACAATCAGCATTCTCAAGTAATCCAAACATCCTTTCAATATAGTTATTTGTTTTAATTTCCTTATCTACCCTGTTCTTTAAATACCTTCCCTCAAATCCGGGGGCATCTTTTGGACTAAAAGTAACAGCCAGCGTATTTCCACCAACAGACTCAGCCCCTTGAGTTGAAGCATCCATAATTCCCGGACCGCCACCATTAATAATTCGATAATCATTTTTCGCCAATATTTGAGCAATATTATAAGCCTGCTTATAATATTTATTATTTTTACCAACCTCCGCAGATCCAAAAAAAGCAATATTTTTAATAAATCCATCAAGTGCCATATTAACCCTACTATAACAGATTTAGTTACTCAAATTAAGGTCTGTGAAGTTAAAGGTGACTCCTTAACAGGAGACCCGGCAGAAAATGCCGAGTCGGGACAGCGAAGCTGGAAGGAGTCTCCTTATTGAAATTTTGAGAACTCCAGTTTATACTCAGACCCGAAAATCCTAAAAACTGCCCTCAAGAATATGCTTATCCGGTGTTTCGTCCCCGTCCTCCTGTTCCAAAGTTACCACTACTCCTCTAAACTCACTTTTATCTTCTTTATCCGTAAAATATAACTTTCCAAAACCAGTCATATCTCCAACTCTTCCAACAGAAAAGAATCCATCTTTACCCACCATCCAAACCTCATAATAAAATCCCTTTTCAACTTTGGTTAATTCAGAAACTTCTACTTTAAAAGAAAATTCCTCGCCATCAAAGTGTCTCCAAGCCGTTCCAACCGCTTGACCGCCGGAAATATCTTTAAGTAAAGTCATCTCTACTCCTTCGCTTAAAAATTTATTCTCAACCGCTTGCTTTTCAACTTCACTCATTGGTAATTGTAATTCCGTCACGATTTGCTTTGTTGGTTCCAAGGTAATTTCAGGCATTACTTGATCTCTATCTTGACCTCTCCCCCTGACTATCATCCATCCAAATAAAACAATTAATACTATTACTATTCCATATCTAACTTTTTTATCATCTATTAATTGCTTCCACATAACTTGCCTCCTTAACTAATTAAACTACCTATAGTTTATCTTATGACACCTAAGTTTTCAAGGCTGACTTATTAAATAATTTTCCAAGAACTGTATAATACCCCTATGCGTATCCTTATTGTTTCAACCAACTTTCCTCCTTACATGAGTGGTTTGGCCACCGCTACCGCCAACCTTGGTTTAGAGCTCAGCAAAAAACACCAACTTGTTATTATTTCCAGCTCCGTCACCAAAAAAGCTCAAATCAAAACTCCAAATAAAAATTTAAAACTCTACCTCATGCCCAGTTTTAGTTTTAATAACAAAACCCAACTCACCTTAGCTTATCCTCAACCCAAAAAAATCGAAAAAATTATCAACCAATTTAAACCAGATATAATTCACCTTCAAGATTTTAGTCCAATTTGCTTAACTGCTCTCAATCTTGGCAAACAATTTAATATTCCTATAGTTATTACTCATCACTTCACTGCCGAATATGTGGTTGAATCTCTCATTCCAACTAAAATTATCTCTAGGAGTTTAAATCACAGCCAAATCACTAAAAAACTCATCTATAAACTGACTAATCCTATTTATAATAAATGCAATCTAGTTACCGTCCCCAACCCTAATTTAATCCCCTATTTTAAACAAGCTAAATTAGCTAGTCCGATTATCTCTGTCCCCAACGGCATTATTACTCAAAATTTTCAAGTTAAAACAAAACCTGAAAAAATAATGAAAAAACACCAAATTAAACAACCTAAATTAATTATTTTTGTTGGACGTTTAGATCTTGATAAAAATCTAAAATTATTACTTGAAGCTTTTGTGCCTATCAGTCAACACAATCCAGATACTTGTTTAGTTTATATTGGTGAAGGTCGTCAAAAAGAAAAACTCAAAAAAATGGCTTATAAATTAAAAATAAATAACTCTGTTTATTTTCTTGGTAAAATTGATAATCAACAAAAGGCCTTAAGTCATCTATATAATACCGCCACTATTTTTGCCAACCCTTCAGTCATTGAAAATCAGAGTGTTGCTTTTATAGAGGCTCTAGCTGCAGGTTTACCTATTGTAGCTTCCAATCTTCCCACTCTCGAAAGTTTTATCAAATCAAACACCAACGGATTATTATTCGAACCAAACAATCCTACTGCTCTGGCCACTTGCCTTCAAATCCTACTTTCAAGTCAAAAACTGCGAAAACGTATTTCAAACAACAATCTTAAACTAGCCAAACAATTTAATATTTCCCATACCAGTAAACTTTACCTCAAAGCCTACCAATCTCTCCTATAATAAAGGCCCACTACATGAAGGTTCGTAACCTTCATGTAAAAAAAACCAGCCTAATAAAAGGCTGGTTTTAATTGTAAACTTAAAAGTTTATTTTTTCTTCCTCAGAACTGGCATGCCGGTTCTTTTAGTTTCCATAACTTCCATTCCTTCTGGAACTTCGTCTAGGGAACCATCTCGTACATCACGAGCAAAGAAGTAAATTCTTTGTTTTTTACCTCCACGTAAAGTTACATCTTTAAAATGAAGATAATAAGTCACACCTTTTTTATTTGTGTATGAAAAAGCCATTTTTGCTCACCTCCTTTAAATATTGTCGGAATTGTTACGAACTTCTAGGCTTTAGCCGATCCCGACTCAGTCGGGACTAATTCGTAACTTCCTCCTTACAGCGGGCAGTTACTATTACAGAGGTAGCATAAAGTAGTTTTGTTTACCTTGTCAAGAGGAATTCCTCAAGAAGACTATAGGTTATTTTAAAAAAATCTCTCAAAATGAACTTGATCTTTTGGTACACCCTTCTCTTTTGCCAACTTAGATACATCATCAATCATTCCTTGATTACCACATAAATACACTCCCCAGTCAGATCCCAACTTACAATCATCTTTAATAAATTCTGTCACATGCCCGGCATTAAGAGGCCAAAGTTTTGGAGGTTTACTCAAAATTAAATTAAACTCAAAATTTTCATATACTTTATGCAATCTTCTAAAGTCTTCCTCCCAAAACACATCCTCAACATATCTTAGTCCCCAATAAAATTTAATCTCTCTTTTGTCCTTTTTTTCCTCAAGTAAATTTAAAATTATACTTTTAAAAGGAGTAATTCCCACTCCGGTGGCCACAAACAATAATTTTTTTTCTAAAGCCACTACCAACCTTCCCATCGGACCCAAGAAATTAACTTCATCTCCCGGTTTTAAATTTTTAAAAAAATCAGAACCTTTACCTCCAGGGGTTATATCTATACATAAATCAATCGCATGTGTCATATTTGGCATTGAAGCAATTGAATAACTACGTCTTGTTCCCCCTCCAATGTCTATCGACACAAATTGCCCGGCTTCAAATTCAATCTTATTCGGCTTAATCAACTCTATGTGTAAATAATGAAACTTTTCATTAAGTAAAATGTGTTTACTTACTTTTCCTTTAAATTGCTGTGGCTTATTCATAATTTTTTTAAATTCAGTAAAGTGATTATTATTTCACTCCAAATCTAATATAGTCTAGCATAATTATTAAAATTTAAATCTCCAAAAACCCGCTTACAATCAAATCAATCGCTTGTTGCTCGCTTAAACCTCGTGTTCTTAAATAATCAAGTTTTTCTTTCTCAATTCTACCCACCGACGCCTCATGAGTTAAACTACTGTGCTTATCCATATTTAAAAGCCCCGGTACTACTTTAATTCTCGCTTTCTCCCCCGTCACCAAACCCATACAATCCACATGTCCAACCGATTTACCCTTAGCCCTCATCATACTTTCCGCTTTAATTTGACTATCTTCTCCCCCCACCAATCTTAATCTTATTATTGCTTCAGCCTTATCATCTTTTAATTCACCAAACTCTTTTAAATTAACCTTACCCTTTTTAGCTAAAATCATTGTTTTCAAATTAGCTTTTGCCTTGCTTGCTATCTTTATTTTAGTTTCAATCTCTAAATCTTTTGGTGTTTTAACACATTGATATCTCTTTATTAAGCTGGCCCCTTCTTCCATTTCAATCGCCAATTTCATTTTTACTTTATCTGTCTTGCTCCATTCATGGTTATGATTTAAGTTTAAGTTTGAATCTTCTTTCAAAATTATCAACGATTTACCCCAGTGTTCTCCTTTCAATCCACCTTTCTCTGTTTGGCAAACTTCCAAAACCCGTGCTTTAACCTTTGGTTCGATTACCATTAAATTTATTACTTTTTGTTTTTGATTTTTACTTGATATCATTAAACAACTCATCAACTCTTGACTTGAAGACTTTTTTACCCATACAAAATATCCCAAATTGGGTTTTTGCTTTATTTGTTTTTTCACCCAATCATACTTGTCAAATGCCAATCCTATCGGTAAAATTTCCGCTTCCCCTCTCTCTCTTATTCTCGGCTTCTGATTATCTATCTGCAAGTAGTCTGCATTTTTTACATTTTTCATAACCGTATTTATCAATCACCCTCCATATTTTTTGATAATTTTTACTTTCACATATTATCTTACCTCTAACCATTATTAAAACTCTTTTTGGTTTTAAAAGCCTCAAAACTTCTTCCTGATGAGTTATTATCAACACTCCAACTCCGTTATCAACTAACTTTGTTTTAATTATCTTAATCATTTGTTTGATCTTTTTAACATCCAATCCCGCGTCAATCTCGTCTAAAATTACCAAGCTTGGTTTTAAACTTACTACTTGCATTAACTCAGATAGTTTTTTTTCACCCCCGGAAAATCCCCTATTCAAATCCCTTTTCAATAAATTTTCACTTATTCCAAACTCCTCTGTCTTTATCTTTTTTTTAGCTGTTTTATTTATTAATTTCCTTAAACTCACACCCTTAATTGTTGGCGAATTTTGCCATGAAATCACCATTCCCATTTTAACCCTATCCTCAATCATCTTTCCATTTAATAATTTATCTTTAAATTTTATCTCTCCGCCGGTAATCTCATACTCTTCAAATCCCATCAATGTTTTAGCTAAACTGGATTTTCCCGATGCATTCGGCCCCACTAAAACCACCACCTCACCCCGATCAACCTTCAGGGTCAGTCCTTGAAGTATCTTTTTTTTTCCTATTTTAACTTTTAAATTATCAACTATTAACATCGGTATTCCTTTTCATAAAGAAATTGTGCTCAAAATCTTTCCTTCTGTCAAGGAAACTTGACTACTTATCCAATAAAGCATCAATTCCCGGCATTGCTCGATCGGCAATATATTGCAAAGTTGCGCCACCTGCTATCGATACATGAGAATACCTAAATATCAAACCAAAGTTTTCTGCCAATGCCGCCGTATCCCCTCCGGCTAAAATACTCACTTCCGGGTATTGAGCTATAGCCTCAGCTATTTTTAAAGTTCCACCCCTAAACCTTGTATTTTCATATTTTCCCATCGGCCCATCCCAAAACACTGTTTTAGCTTTTTTAATAATACTTAAAAATTTATCTATTGTTTTAGGTCCAATATCCAAATATACCCAATCTTCAGAAATAATATCGCCATTTTCTAAATCAATTAATTTACGCTTATTAGGATTTTTAACTTTATTACCGGCTATTAAATCCTCTGGAATTACTATTTTATCCCCATATTCATTCATTAATTTTTTTGCCTCTTCAACCGGACCAATTTTCACTTTTTTTGCTTTATCAACAAATGGTTCTTCTAAAAAAGACTCTCCAATTTCCACCCCTTTGGCCTTTAAAAAATTATTTGCCACTGCTCCACCAATCAATACATAATCCGCTTTATTAATTAAATGTCGAATTGCTTTAATCTTGTCATAAACTTTGGTTCCTCCCACTATTAAAACCAATGGCCTTTTTGGATTAGCTTTTAACTTATCAAACACTTGCATTTCACTCTCAAGATACATTCCTGCCACTGCCGGAATATGTCTCGGAATTCCAGTTACAGACGCATGTATTCTATGTGTATGTCCAAACCCATCCATCACCATTACATCCCCGTTTTTAGCTAATTCTTTGGCAAAATCATTATCATCAGCTTCTTCGCCAGGATAAAACCTGGTGTTTTCCAGCATTACCATTTCACCCGAATTCATCTTGGAAATATAATCTCTAACCTTGGGCCCCACTAAATCAGGTAAATGTTTTACTTCCCTATTTATTAAATGTGATAATCTTTTTGCTATAGGCGCCAAGCTTAATTTCTTAACTACTTTACCTCCCGGTCTTTCAAGATAAGAAATAAAAATAATTTTGCATTTTTTTTCCAATAAATAAAAAATTGAAGGAAAATAAGCCTTAATTCGAACATCTGAGATGGGAGACATTTCCCCACATTCATTCTTTTTTAATTTGATATTAAAATCACAATGATGAATTACTTTTTTCCCAGCTAAATCTATATCTCTCAAAGTTTTTTTCATTAATCCGCCAAACCTTTAACTTCT